>JAYGDV010000491.1:0-1607 GCA_046582735.1 Planctomycetota bacterium | reverse complement strand
GATGCGAACCGGGAAGCCCGATCTCCGGGTTGCCTTTACCCTGTAGCCGAGGGGGGCAGCCTCGGCTCTGCGCGGCTCGAATACCGTTGTGCCTGTCTCTGCAGAGGCGCGGGCCTCAACGTAGTAGCGCACCCGGGTGCCTGCGGGATAGGCAGGTATGTTTGCGACCCAGGCATTACCGTTCTTCTTCATAGCGGCAGCCGCGAAAGCGCCGAATTTGCCGGTGGCATGGTAGAGCAGCACCTTGTCGGCTTTCTCGCCCTTGCCGATCCGGGCGCTGATCTTCACCTGCGACCCGGGAGTTGGCTCGGTCGTGCCGGCCTTGACGCTGCTGATCGAGGGGGCCGGCTTCAAAAGCGCGGGGTGCTTTACGAGATAGCTTCGACGCCCGGTTACGAAGTTCTTGATCCCGGTTACCGGTCGCCTGCCTCCCGCGTAGGTGCCATCGACTCCCTGCTCGTAGGCCTCGGTCGGGTAGAGCTTGGTGGTGTCCCTGGCGATTTCATCACCGAGCACGGAACGGTAGCTCTTTACCACGGGGCCGACAACCTTCCAGTCGAGGGATTCATCGAGAATCGTTTTCACATGGGCGAGGTAGCGGGCCTTCAGGCTGGGCGCAGAGAGGAGCTTGCTGATCAGGGGGCGTTCCTTCGAGTTTTCAAACTCCAGGGGACTCTGCGTGAACTGCCCGCTGTCACGGCCGGCTTCCTGCGGCGGGGGAGTGGGGGGGCGGCGCTCATCGGGGCGCCTGGCGTCATCTCCACCGAGTCTTGGCGGGCGTCCGAAGGGGCCGGAAGGCCGTCTGCCCCCGGCATCCCCGGGGCGCCTGCCCCGGCCGCGCCTGCTTCCGCCGGGTCCTCCGCCGCCGCCGTGGAGGCCGAAGGTCTCGTTGCTGTCGTAGGGCATCAGGTTGATGCGGCCGCCGGGGTCCTGGTACATGAGGAAATCACTGCCGCGGCTGAGGTAGCCATCGCCATCCATGAGCAGGTTGTCGATGGCGATGAACCAGAGGGCGCGGTCGATGTTGAGCACCTTGCCGATGACCTCCTCTACCTTGTCGGCGGGAGTCTCATCGAGGAGCCTGCTCAGCTTGACGATCTCATCCCAGGAGGACTCCGGAGCTTCGGTTGTTTTCAGGTGAATGTAGGACTTGTAGTCATCGAGGTTTTCGCCGAAATAGCGCAGTCCCGGGGCACGCTGGGGATTGGCCGGCACCTTCCAGCGGACGCCTTTCTTGGTGTCGAACCAGTCCGCCAGGAAGTCCTTATTGTATTGCTGGATGTTGAGGTAGATCCCCCAGCTCGTCCCGTTGATGACCAGCTTGATGTAATTGGACTTCGAGGTCGGCAGGTACCTGCCGGTGATGTGGTCAAAGAGCACGTGTCGCAGGAAGGATGGGTCGGCGTGAGAGTTCAGGAGGTTGAGGGTCTTGTAGCCGTAGAGCCCTTTGTGGTCGCCGTATTCCATTCGAATGTTGAAGGAGCGCTTCTGTCCGGCGGACACTCCGAAGAAGGATGAGTTTCCCCTGAACTGGATCCCGACGCCCTTGTATTTTTCCCCGTCGACAGTCATGTCGACAGGCATCTCCACATCGGTCCTGTAAAAGT
>JAYGDV010000403.1:0-2273 GCA_046582735.1 Planctomycetota bacterium | reverse complement strand
CTCCGGTATCGGCCGAAGAGCTCAAGCTCGATGGAACCTGGGTCCTCACCGTCGATGACCGGGGACGTCAGCGTGACTACTATCTCGAGCTCAAGCAGGATGGCTCCAAGGTGAGCGGCGCCTTCATCAGCCCACGAAGCGGCTCCTTCGCCATCAAGGAAGGCACTCTCAAGGAGGGTGCTCTCAAGCTGGTCGTTCCGAGGAACCTGGGCGATGCGGTGAGGATCTTTGAGATC
This sequence comes from Planctomycetota bacterium, assembly GCA_046582735.1. Taxonomy (GTDB): domain Bacteria; phylum Planctomycetota; class UBA8108; order UBA8108; family UBA8108; genus UBA8108. Next base: position 2,037 of record JAYGDV010000403.1, on the reverse strand, counting down.
GTTGCGAAGCTGGGTGCCGATGGAACCTTTAAGGGCACCCTCGCAGTCGATGGCAACGATGGCGGCGGTGTCGTTATCAAAAAAGACAACACCAAGCCTACGGTGGTGGGGCGCTGGATGGCTAGCGCCGGCAGTAAGGATGGGGAGCCTGTCCGGTCGATGATCGAGATCACTGCGGACAAGGATGGAAAACTCAGCGGCCGGAGCTTCAGCGACAGCGGAGAATTTCCGCTCAACGCCGTCAAGCTTGATGGCAAAAAGCTCTCCTACAGCCTGGTGCTCGATTTCGGAGGTGAGAAGGTCACCTTCGTGGTGGAGGCTGAGCTCAAAGGCCGCTTCCTGATGGCCGGCAAGTGGTTCGACAAGGCCGATGCCAGCTTTGGCGGGTCCTGGACAGCCAACCTTGCTGCTGCCGAGGGAGCGCGGCGCAGCGCGCGCCCCCAGGGCAATCGTCGCCCGGAAGGCCGCGAGAGGCCGCAGGGAGGCGAACGGCCGGAAGGTGGGCGGCGTCCTGAGGGAAGCGGCCGCCGTCCCGAGGGCGGCGAGCGCACTGAGGGTGGACGGGGAGAAACCGGTGGGCGCAGGCCGCGCAGCGCCGCCTTCGTAGGCAAATGGTATGCAGCTGTCGAGATGCCCGGCGGAGAAGGGCAGAAATTTGTCTTCAACTTCCAGTTCGCTGGAGAGAAGGTCGCCGGGAGCGTTACGGCAGGAGATGGATCCAGCTTCAAGATCCTCGGAGGCTCCGTCGAGGGGCGCAAGATCACCTTCAAGATCGAGTACAACCTCGATGGCGTTGAGGTCGAGGTCGAGCTCCAGGGCGAGCTCAAGGGCCGGGGGAGTATCGATGGCTCCTGGTCTGCCGAAGGCGAAGAGGGAGAGTGGAAGGGGAGCCGGTCACAGACTCTCTGAGGCCCGGGGCCCCCTAGCCGCCGATCTGGGACATGGTCCGACTCGCCCGCACGAAGTCGGGTTCGTTGATCCGATGCCCGGGCTCCTTGTCATGGACCGCCGCCCGCACGGCTTCAGCGATGTCTTCGTCGGAAGCCCCTGTGCGCAGGAGGGCCGCGAGATCGGTCTCGTCCTGGGAGAACAGGCAGGTGCGAAGCTTGCCTTCAGCGGTGACCCGGATCCGGTTGCAGTTCTCGCAGAACGGCTCCGACACCGAGTTGATGAAGCCGATCTTCCCCGGTGCCCCATCGGAGAAGACATAGTCCGTGGCGGGAGCTCGTTGATCTCGCGCCGGGTCTTCTGTCAGCCGGACATTGCCACCGAGATGCCGGTCGATTTGTTCACGGATCTCTGCTCCCGTTACCAGGGCGGAGCGTGACCAGCTCTCGTCGGCATCCAGCGGCATGTATTCTATGAAGCGGACGATGTGGCCGTTTTCGCGGGCCAGCTCTGCGAAGGCGGGGATCTCTCCATCGTTCAGTCCGCGCATAAGAACCGCGTTGATCTTGAGGGGGCCGGGAAAGATCCTGGAGGCCTGTTCGATCCCCAGCAGTACGCGCTCGAGGGCATCCCTGCGGGTGATCTGTTCAAAGCGTTCTTTCAACAGGGAGTCGAGGCTTATGTTGACCCGGTCCAGCCCGCTTTTCCTGAGCGCTTCCGCCTGCTCAGAAAGGAGCACTGCATTGGTGGTGAGCGCTATGTCCTCGATGCCCTCAACCGCTCTCAGCATGGAGACCAGCTCGGGGAGGTCTCTTCGCAAGAGGGGCTCGCCCCCGGTCAGGCGCAGCTTCCGGATACCCAGTGGCGCCAGGATCCGTACAAACCTCTCGATCTCTTCAAAGCTGAGGACCTCCTCTTTCGGGATCCATTCCATCCCCTCTTCCGGCATGCAGTAGAGGCAGCGGAAATTGCAGCGGTCGGTTACCGAGATACGAAGATTGTCGATTCGCCGGCCGAGTTGATCGATAAGTTGCGCCATATTTCAGTTTCCTGTAGGAGGATGGGAGGCGGTATTTTAACAGGTCACCCGCAGGCGGGCCAAAATAGAGACTGGTATTTTATTGTGCTTGAACAGGCCTTATTGCACTA
>JAYGDV010000549.1:0-8367 GCA_046582735.1 Planctomycetota bacterium | reverse complement strand
AATGGAGGTCTCGTTGTTCATCTTGGAAGTGGTGATGGGAAGCTGACGGCTGCGCTTCGCAAAAGTCCTGGCTACCAGGTACACGGACTCGACCGGGATGGGGATAATGTCGCTGTCGCGAGGCGTCATATCCAGTCCCTGGGAATTTATGGAGATGTCTCGGTGGACCGGCTTGACGGTAAGCGGTTGCCCTATATCGACAATCTCGTCAATCTCCTTGTGGCCGAGGATCTTGCAGGGATCAGCATGGAGGAGGCGCTGCGCGTCCTTGTGCCCCGTGGTGTTGTCTATACAAAGGTCGCGGGAGAATGGAAGAAAACCGTCAAGCCCCGCCCTGAGAATATTGATGAGTGGACCCATTTCATGTACGGGCCCGGTGGTAATGCGGTCGCTCATGACACGGTGGTCGGGCCGCCGGAGCATCTGCAGTGGGTCGGTAGCCCGCGCTGGTCCCGGCACCATGACCGCATGGCCAGCATGAGCGCGCTGGTGTCAGCCAACGGCCGCTTCATCTACATCATGGACGAGGGGTCTCGAACCACGATCCAGACGCCATCGAACTGGAAGCTCATCGCCCGGGATGCTTTTAACGGGGTGATCCTGTGGAAACGCCAGATCGGGAAATGGCATCATCATCTGTGGCCTCTCAAGAGTGGCCCTACCCAGCTGGCCCGACGCCTGGTTGCCATCGGAGACAGGATCTATGTCACCCGCGGCCTCGTAGCTCCGCTGGAGGAGATCGATGCGGTGACCGGGAAGACCATCCGTGTTTACAAGGATTCCGGGGCCACCGAGGAGGTCATTGTCTCCGATGGACTGGTCGTGGCGCTTGCCAATGACGAGCTGACGCAGCTGGCCGGCTATGTACCCAAATTCAATGTCGGTGACCAGCGGCGGGTTCTTACCGAGTTCGTCTGGAACAGGAAGCCGCGGCGCGTTGTCGGCTACGAGGCCGGAACAGGAAAAAAACTCTGGCAGCGGGAAACCAGCGTAGCTCCCCTGACGATCTCGGCCGATGCGGGAGGAGTCTATTTTCACGATGGACAGAATGTCGTCTCCCTCGACAGGAAAACGGGCGAAAAGAGATGGCAGTCGGAACCGGCCGGCCGCGGCAAGAACGGCAGCTTTAATTTCGGTCCCAAGCTGGTCGTCGAGGGCGGGGTTGTTATCTTCGCGGGTGGCAACCGTGAGATGAAGGCCTTTGACGCGGCATCGGGGAAGCTGTTGTGGACAGCACCTCATGCCCGCGGCGGCTACCAGTCTCCCGAGGACCTGCTGGTGATCGATGGCAAGGTCTGGTCGGCCCCGACAACCTCCGGGCGCGATTCAGGCCAGTTTACCGGCCGGGATCTGAAGACAGGGGAGGTGAAGGTCGAATTCTCACCCACCGTCAAGACCTACTGGTTTCACCATCGCTGCTATGTCGCCAAGGCTACCGACAACTTCCTGCTTACCTCGCGTACCGGTATCGAGTTTGTCGATTTCAAAAAGAAGGATTGGGATATCCATCACTGGGTTCGTGGCGGCTGTCTCTACGGCATCATGCCGTGCAACGGGCTCACCTATGCCCCGCCGCACAATTGCGCCTGCTATCCCGAGGCAAAACTCTACGGGATCAACGCCCTGGCCCCTCGGTCAAAAACAAGGACGGTCGCGAAGGAAATTCCCGTGGCTCAGCGTTTTGAGAGAGGACCGGCCTGGGGCAAGGTGACAGAGGGAGTGTCGAGTCCCGGCGACTGGCCAACCTACAGGGGCAATGCTACTCGAACCGGCTATTCGAAGACCATTGTCAGTGGGGCGGTCAAGCCGGCCTGGGAGGTCAAGCTCGGAGGCAAGGTGACGCCTCCTGTCATTGCGGCAGGGAAGGTTTTTCTTGCCCGGGTCAACCAGCACACCGTCCATGCTCTCGATGAAGGGACCGGAAAGTCTCTCTGGAGCTTCAATACCGGTGGTCGGGTGGATTCTCCACCTACGATTCACCGGGGGCGCGTTCTTTTCGGTTCGGCGGATGGATGGATCTATTGCCTGAGAGCGGACGATGGGGTGCTTGCCTGGCGCTTCCGTGGAGCGCCGCGCGATGACCGCCTGATGTCCTTCGAGCAGCTGGAGTCAGTCTGGCCGGTTCATGGCAGCGTGCTGGTCAAGGATGACTCGGTCTATTGTGTCGCCGGGCGTTCGAATTTCCTCGACGGCGGGTTGCGTTTTATCCAGCTCGATCTTACAGGCCGGCTGGTGAAGGAAACTCTCATCGATGATCGCGACCCCGAAACCGGTTCGGATATCCAGGACAGGCTGCAGACCCTGCAGATGTCGACCGGGCTTGCAGACATCCTCTCCAGTGATGGCCAGTATATTTACATGCGTTCGCAGCAGTTCGATACCAAGGGCAATCGTATCGGGATCGGGCCTCACTCAGGGGACGCGGCAAAACAGGGAGCGGTCCAGAGCGGCAGTACCACCCACCTTTTCGCGCCGATGGGGTATCTCGATGAGACCTATTTTCACCGCGCCTACTGGGTATACGGCCGCAGTTTCGCGGGTGGGCACAATGGCTATTACCAGGCGGGTAAGTACGCTCCCGCCGGCCGGATCCTGGTCTCCGATGGAAAAGATGTCTACGGCTTCGGCCGCAAGCCGCAATACCTGAAGTGGACGACGACGATCGAGCACCAGCTCTTTGCTACCAGCAAGGAGCCGCCCCCGGAGGCGCTCAGTGACAAGAGCTCGAGCCTCTTCAACAAGGCTGCCCGTCGCAGCGGCAGCTCAGCGATGATCCAGGTTCCTCGCAGCAAAAGTCTCGACCCGACCGGGAAGTCGCTTACGGTTGAGGCCTGGGCTAATTCTGCATCGCCCAACGGTGTTGTGATTGCCCGTGGCGGTCCTGCCCAGGGCTATGCGCTGCTTTTCCAGAAGGGAAAGCCCCAGTTTTGCGTACGGACGGGGGATAAGCTCTCAATGGTTAGCGCTCCGGCGAAGGCAACCAGGAAATGGGTGCATCTCGCTGGCGTCCTCTCCGATGACAGGAAGCTCAAGCTCTATGTCAACGGCAAGCTGGCGGCGACGGCGAAAGCGTCCGGCCTGCTGACGGGAGACCCCGCCCAGGCGACCGAGATCGGCGCCGATGCCCTGAGCCCGGTGGGCAATTATACAAGTCCCCTTACTTTCAAGGGAGTCATTGACGAGGTCAGGGTCTACTTCCGTGCATTGAGCGACAAGGAGGTGGCTGCTCACTATTCGGCTACCGGGCCAACTCCCGATGCCGCGCTGGTGCTCTCGTTGTCTTTCGATGATGGCAAAGCCGCAGATGCCTCCGGCAAGGGCAACAACGGCACCATCTCCGGGGCAACGGCTGCTGCTGGTAAGTTCAAGGGCGGGATGAAGTTCGCCGGTGGCAAGGCGGGCGGGAAGAAGCAGCCTGCGCGTGGGTCCTTTGTGCGGAAAAAGTGGGAGTCGGATATTCCCCTCTATGCGCGGGCTATGGCGCTTGCGGGAAAGACCCTGTTTGTTGCAGGACCACCGGACCTCATCAACGAGGAAGAGACCTTCAAGAAGATCATGGATAAGGATCCGAAAGTAGCCGAGGAACTCCTGAGGCAGAACGAGGCCCTGCTGGGAGAGCAGGGGGGCATTCTCTGGGTAGCCGATGCGACGACCGGGAAAAAACTTTCCGAGATCCGCCTGGAGACCCTGCCGGCATGGGACGGGCTCGCTGCGGCCAATGGGCGCCTTTTCCTGTCTACCGTCGATGGGAAGGTCATCTGTTTCACAGAATGAGCAGCTGCTTTAATTGAGCCACCCTTTCGCGCTAGTTGCCGGTTTTGTATCCGGCAACCAGGGCCTCCCAGTCCGGCTGCGAGAAATGGAAAGTGCCTGCCTGGCGCCGCCATTTCTCCAGGGACCGTTTAAGCCGTTCGAGCTGGGCTGTTTTCCAGCCTCCGTCCGGCCGGATGCTTCCCTTGTCGAAGTCCAGGAGGAAGACCTCCATATCCCGAAGCAGGATGTTGGCAGCGTTCAGATCACTGTGGGAAACTCCCGCATCATGAAAACGCCTGATCGTCCTGCCTACGGCCCGCCAGGCCTTTTCTCCAAGTGGCCTTTCCTGCAGCAGGGCGCTTAAGGGGGGCGCGTTCTCAACCTCGAGAGTCACCAGGTCACCGCGGTAGAACCCGGGGCCCCGGGTGATGCGGGCGGCGGCCGGCCGGGGTACGGGCAGCCCCAGCTCGCAGAGTTTCCGCAGGAGCCGCCATTCCCTGAAGGGCCGGCTTCCCCGGGGTGAAAAACCGAGATAACAGTCGGAGATGACTTTTCCAAGCAGGCCACCCCGCCGGTAGTGGCGAAGAACCAGTCCCAGGGACCCGCGGGAGAAAAAATAAACCTGCCCCCTGCCTGCAGCTGTTGATTTCACCAGGCCCTTCTTTTCGAGGAAAGCCGGTTCGAAGAGATCGGGCCAGCTATTCGGGTCGATATTCTCGAGAGACCCATCGTAGAGGATTCGCTGGCGACCTTTCTGCAGTTCTTTCTCTTCGATTGCGTTCACTTCCGGTACCGGTTTGTCATTTTTCTGCGGAATGCCCGGCAGCAGGGGTATTGCTTTTTTCCCTGAAGGGCCTTTATTGAGAGGGTATGAAACCATCTCTGCCGTTGGCTCAACCACCCAAATCCATTTGTATCCTGCGGCTTTCGGCTATCGGGGATTGCACCCACGTGGTGCCGATGGTCAGAACGATCCAGGAACACTGGCCCGGAACCGGGATTACCTGGATCATCGGCAAGCTGGAGGCATCCCTCCTGGGGGATATCGAGGGGGTCGAGTTCATTGTCTATGACAAGAGCCGGCGCTTCGGCGCCCTGGGGGATCTGAGGCGGACCCTGGCCGGTCGGAGTTTCGATGTTCTATTGAATATGCAGGTGGCTCTGCGTGCCAGTATCGTGAGCCTCTTCGTCAGGGCCCCGATCCGGCTTGGCTACGACAGGGGGCGGGCGAGGGATGGGCAGCGTTTCTTTACCAATCACAGGATCCGTGCAGTCGAACGCCAGCATGTGCTCGACAGTTTTTTCGAGTTTACCCGGGCGTTGGGGCTCGAGGAGAGGGAGCTCGAGTGGGATCTGCCGATTCCCCCGGTGGCGAGAGAATTCGCCGCCTCTAGTTTCGAGGCTGACAGCAGCGTGGTCGCGATCAACCCCTCGGCAAGTAAGCCGGTTCGCAACTGGAGCGTCGAGAAATACGCGGCCCTGGCAGACTACGCGGTAGAAAAGCACGAGGCGGCTGTCGTATTGACCGGCGGGCCTTCCGCAGCAGAGGCGCGGTTCGCCGAGACCATAGAAAAAACTGCCGGCAGCAGGCTGCTGAACCTGGTGGGAAAAACCAGTCTCAAGGAGTTGCTGGCGGTGATTGACCGTGCCGGTGTTCTCGTAGCTCCCGATACAGGCCCGGCTCATATGGGTACCACGGTAGGGACCCCGGTGATCGGCCTTTACGCAGCAAGCAATCCGCTGCGTTCCGGTCCCTACCTGAGCCTTGACCACACGGTGAACAATTACCCCCAGGCGCTGAAGGAGGCGCGGGGCGTAGAGGTTGATGATGCCCGGTGGGGGACCCGGGTAAGAAGTGCTGCGGCAATGGACTCGATCACTATCGACCAGGTCACCGCGAAGCTGGATGCAATCCTGGGTTGAAATCTCGGGGAGAGCGGGGCCACAGAAAATGACGGGTCAGGGGAGCCGGCTCGGGCCGGGTTGTGTCCCGGCCTGTTTTTCGAGCGCTTTGGGAGGTCCGAGGACGACCTGTCCGATGATGGCCTGGCGCAGGCTCATCCGGCCTCCGCCCAACGATTCGGGAAGGTGCAAAGACCCAGTTCCCCGGCGCGCACTCGAACGTGTACTGGTATGGATTGCCAGGTTGTCTTCAATTTCGAGATCCTGTATGTGGACCTGCTCGTTAGAGGTTCTTGGTGCCGAAACGCCAGTTTGCAGGTCCGTGCTGTGGGGTTGGAGGATTTCCTTCCGGGGAGTGCGAATAGTTCCCGGGATCCTGTCGCCGGAGCGCCGTTTCCTCTGCGCTGGTTGTTGATCCGTTGGCGCAAGCACCTCCTCTTCCCAGGGTTCTTCCGCTGCAGGGTGAGGTCTTTCGCTGAAGGCGGCGATCTCGGTGGATTGAAGTCCGGAGACGCCCTCAAGGCCATCATCTCCGTAATAGGCATCTTCGGGATCGATCTCCCGTTCAGCGGCGCCGGCGTGTGCCTGGGCCTGCCTCGCGGCGACAGACTCGTTCTGCACACGAATTTTCTCAAGGATTTCGAGCGCAGGGCTCTTCGCTCCGGGGGGACGTCCAGTCTGTCCCGGCTGGTTTTCTTCCTGCCCCCGCTTCTGAAAAATAAACTTCAGGATGCTTCCACCGAAGATCAGCAGGAGGATGACGATGTTTTGCCAGGGGAACTTCTCCTCCATCAGTTCTTTTCTCCCTCTGCGTTGGGAAGCTCGGCATCACCTTCACCCGAGAGGCTCTTTCTCATTTCTGTATCCGCCTGCAGGTTGCGTAGGGAATAGTAATCCATGACCCCGAGGTTACCGCTCTTGAAGGCTGCTGCGATCGCCTTGGGGATTTCCGCCTCGGCGAGGATGACCTTGGCCTTGTTCTCCCTGCCGAGTGCCTCCATCTCCTGGGCGCGGGCAACGGCACGCGCCCGCTGGGCTTCGGCTTCGGCCTGGGCCCGGCGCTTCTCAGCCTCGGCCTGGTTGGCCATCAGCACCGCTCCGATATTCTCGCCTACATCGATATCAGCGATGTCGATCGAGACAATTTCATAGGCGGTTCCTGCATCGAGACCTGTATTGAGTACCTCTTCAGAGATTTTTCGCGGGTTGGCGAGGACCTCTTTGTGGCTCTCGGCCTGTCCGATTCCAGATACGATTCCTTCTCCGACCCGGGCAATGACGGTCTCTTCTGTGGCACCTCCGACGAGCCTATCAATATTGGTACGGACGGTGACCCGGGCTTTGCAGCGCAGCTGGATTCCATTCATGGCCACGGCATCCACCGTTGATTTACCGGATTCCGGGCTCGGGCAATCGATCACCTTGGGGTGGACACTGGTGCGGACGGCATCCAGGACATCCCGGCCGGCAAGGTCGATTGCAGCTGCGCGCTCAAAGGTGAGATCGATATTGGCCCTGTCGGCGGCCACGAGGGCGCGTATCGTGGCGGTTACATTGCCTCGGGCAAGCACATGGGCCTGGAGCTTGTCGATAGTAACCGGGACGCCGGCCTTGTGAGCCATGACCAGGACATCGACGATCAACCTGGAGTTGAGCTTCCTGAGAAACATTCCGACAAATTCAATTCCACTTATAGGACAACCAGAGGCTCTTGCCTGCAGCCAGAGTGATCCGAATTTAATAAAGAAGAATGCACAAAAAATGCCTACCAGGCCGCCTAGGCCCAGGAGAATCCAACCCCAGGGTATTTCTTCCATGGATTGTGCCTGGCCCAGAATACCGCCGATCATCCAGAGTTTATCTTCCATTACCCGACTCCTGCGTATTAGTTTTCACCATCGGAGAGTTCTTTAACAACTACCCGGTTTCCGCGCGTATTTACTACCTTAATGGGTTTGTCTTCCTCGATAAAGGCGCCTGATGCGACAACATCGATTCTTTTGCCGTCGATCAGAGCTACCCCTGCTGGCCGGAGGACGGATTTCGTTATGCCGGACTTTCCCTCTACCCCGGCAATGCCCCTGTCTACCGAGGTGAAAATTTCAGGATCCTGCACTCTCTGCAGGGTGATCCGCCGGAGCATATAAAAGAACATTGTAATCACAAAAAATGTGGCACCCAAGCCAAGGATGATTCCAAGAAAAGTAGCTCCCCGGTGGAAGAAACCTGCGATACCGAGTCCCATTATGGCCAGGGCTGTGATTCCGATGATTCCCCCTGAAGGTACGAATATTTCGAGGAATATGAGGCCAACCCCGATCAGGATGAAAAGAACTGAGAAGAATGAATCATTAATAATGAAATCCATATTTTTCCTGCCTAGCCGGTTGGCTCCGTACGTGAAACTACAATTCGAGTAGAAGAACACTCCTCGATGGTGACCTTTTCGCCTTTTTGGATGAATTCTCCGACTGCTACGACGTCCAGGCTTTCGCCGCTCTCAATCTCGATGGTTCCTGCGGGTCGAAGGGGAGTTGTGCAGATTCCCGATTTCCCCATCAGCCGGGCATTTTTCTGTCGCGATTCCTCGGCAGAGTCCGCATCCGGAACCCCTCTGATGGCGCTGGTTGTCACCAGGCCACCTGTGAGCTTATTGGGAAGAAATCTCAGAACAGCGAAGAATGCGATCATCGATGAGCCGACACCTGCTGT
>JAYGDV010000122.1:0-11130 GCA_046582735.1 Planctomycetota bacterium | reverse complement strand
ACCTTGTTGAAGGCCGGAATCATCAAGCCCGTCAAGGGGAAGAAGAAAGCTGCTCCCAGCGAAAGCTGACCAGGTTCTTCTCTTGCAGACTCTGAACCAGCGGCTGCAGTGGGATGGTGGTATACAGGCACTCCGGGTTGTATTGATATTGGGTGTCATGCTCAGATCCGGACACGAAAGAAATGGCTAAGAAACAGCAGAACGCCATCAATCCCAGCCGAGCTGAGAACTACCCTGAGTGGTATCAGCAGGTTATTCGTGCTGCAGATCTTGCCGAGGTTTCCCCGGTGCGGGGCTGCATGGTCATCAAGCCCTGGGGTTATTCCATCTGGGAGAACATGCAGGCTGTCCTAGATGGCATGTTCAAGGAGACCGGCCACGAGAACGCTTATTTCCCTCTCTTCATACCGTTGAGCTATCTCGAGAGGGAAGCTGAGCATGTTGAGGGGTTCGCCAAGGAGTGTGCGGTGGTCACCCATCATCGCCTCGAGCCCGATCCCGAGGGGGGGTTGAGGCCGGCAGGGGAAGTTGAAGAGCCCCTGATCGTAAGGCCGACGAGTGAAACGATCATAGGAGAGACCTACGCCAAGTGGGTCCAGTCCTACAGGGATCTGCCGATCCTTATCAACCAGTGGGCCAACGTAGTTCGCTGGGAGCTTCGCACGCGCCTCTTTCTGCGTACGACTGAATTTCTCTGGCAGGAAGGTCATACGGTGCATGCAACGGAGGAAGAGGCGGTAGAAGAGACGCTCAAGATTCTCGATGTCTACGGCCGTTTCGCCGAGGAGTACATGGCGATGCCGGTGGTGAAGGGAGAGAAGACCAGGGACGAGCGTTTCCCCGGTGCTGTGGACACCTACTCCATCGAAGCGATGATGCAGGATCACAAGGCACTGCAGGCTGGAACATCTCATTTCCTCGGGCAGAATTTTTCCAAGGCCTGCAAGATCAAGTTTCTCGACCAGGAGGGCAAGGAGGTCTATGCATGGACCACCTCCTGGGGAGTCTCCACCCGCCTGGTGGGCGGCCTTATTATGACCCACTCAGACGACGATGGGCTGGTGCTTCCTCCCCGCCTGGCCCCCAAGCATGTTGTGATCATCCCGATTTTCAGGGGAGATGATGAACGGGCAGAGGTCCTGGGGTATTGCGAAAAGCTCAAGGCTGAGATCGAGGAACAGACCTTTGACCATGCAAAGGTACGGGTGCTGCTTGACAGCCGGGATATCCGTGGGGGAGAGAAGGTCTGGCAGCACATCAAGAAGGGAGTGCCGGTACGGCTGGAGGTCGGCCCCCGGGATATCGCCTCCGACTCTGTCTTTATGGGGCGGCGGGATTGTTCGCCGAAGGACAAGAGCGGCGTGTCACGCGCAGAGTTCGTCACGCAGGTGCCGGCAATCCTCGAGGAAATTCAGAAGAATCTCTACGACCGGGCCCTGGCTTTCCGCCAGGAGCGAACCAGGACAATCGACAGCATCGATGAGTTCAGGGAGTTCTTTACCTCCGGAGACGATGGGGGGCCAGCAGGTGGCTTTGCCCTCGCGCACTTCGTTGACAACGGGGGTGGAGATGAGATCCTGAAGGAGCTGAAGGTTACACCGCGATGCATTCCCATCGAGGGAGATGACGAGGAAGGAAAATGCATCTTCACCGGCGAACCGAGCACCCGGCGGGTGGTATTTGCCAAGGCTTACTGAGCTTCAGCGCTCAGCTCAGCGGTTCTCGCCCTCGTAAGGCAGCAATGCCATATACCTGGCGCGCTTGACGGCTGTGGATGCGTGGCGCTGTTTCATTGAGCTCAGCTTGGTGCGCTGGCGCGAAGACATTTTGCCATTGGCTGTAAGCAGACGGCGCAGCTCATCGACGGTCTTGTAGTCGATATAGATCTTGCCGTTCTTCATCTTGGTGCCGACCTTGGCCGGCGAATAAAACTTGGCGTACCTTGCCATGAGGATTTGTCCTTTCGGGAAAATAGCCTCTGTGAAAACGGTACCCCCCGGCCACAGTGGGTTCCGGGGGTATAACTCCAGCCGAATGGAGCCCGACAGTCTAACACCTCCTCTGCACCTGTAAAGCTTCCGTGTTCAGTGCTGCAGCCTTTTCTGATTCACAATTGGTTTAGCGCTGCAGGCAGTTGTAAGCTTACTAATGAAGGAACAATGACTTAGGTCATTGCCCGGATCTTTCCGGAAAACTAATTGGGGCATTCAGCAGCTTCTGGTGGAGAAAATCCTGTTACGCAGGGTTTTTCCTGACGAAGTCATCTATAGAGGAAAGTTTTATCGGCAGAAAAGCACCGCGCTTTTGTTGAACAGAAAAGAGGAAAGCTTAAGGCGGGAATTGCTGCGAATTTTAGAGGGGCTGGATTGAGGTGTTCCGAGAGGAGGAAATCCAAATGGAAACCAGGTCCGGGCGTTTCGTGTTGATTTCAGTGCTGACGGCAGTGACGATCTTCGGCGCGCTGTGGGTTTTACGTTTTGAGAGCGAGAACACCACACCGCCCGTGAAATCGGTTCCCGATGAGGTCGTTGAGCCCCCCGGGGTGAGCCAACAGCAGCTCGACACTCTCAATTGCCAGTCCATTGTCCGCGTGGCAATCGGCAAAGCGTTCTCGGGCAATTCCCCCCGGGAGCAGTTCTCCTCCGGTTCGCCCGGGTTCAGGGGTGGAGCCGGAACGGGTCCCTCCGAATTCAAGGACGACTCAGGGGAGATCATTGGCGAGTACACCTCCTGGCGCGCGAGGGCGGGCAGGGACGACCTGGTGATGGCCGCATCCGCTGTCCCGTCCTTTGAAGCCCCAAGGGTCATGTACTCTATTAAAATCCGCCTGGAGCAGAGGCCTGATTTTACAATGGCCACAAAGCCGGGAGCCATCAGCATTGCGGGAACCCTGGTCGCCCCCAGTTTTCCGATGATGGGATCCAACTCGTTGCTGATCGATGGGGGGGAGTGTCCTGCGCTGCTGCTCTCCAGCAAGGCTTCACATTCCAGAGTTCTCGCAGCCCTGGAAGAAAGGGTTCTTTTACAGGGCGGGTTTACAGGCCTGGAATTGAGAGGGCCGGGAGATTCCGGTTCGCCGGTGGCATGCGAGGAAGCCCCCTTCATTACTGCTCTGAAGATGAACGAGTACCGCGATATTCTCAGGAGCAGGATAAAAATTCTCTGCGAAAAAGCCGAGGCGACGAAGGTCAGCAAGGCTGTTCGCGGCGACAGGAAATGGGGTGATGCGGCAGGGGAGAAGCTGGTTGTTATCGACGCTGCTGGAATTGGAGCCGATGCGGTTTTTCCCGATGAGGGGCAGAACATCACCGGGTACGGCACCCTGGTTATACTTGGGGCCTTGTGGCCGAGGGCCAATCTGAACCTTCGCTGGACCGGAGATGTTTTTGTGCTCGGGGAGGGGAGGCTGGACAGCGACCTGCTCTATCTTCATGGGTCGGATATCCGTATCGTTGGAAACCTTGTACTCCTGTCGGAAAAGGGGGGCGCGGTTTCCCTGGAATTGAAGGGGTCGAGCGCCTCAACGGTGTCTGCTCAACGCCCCACGAGGCTATATGTGACCGGGGGCCTGGTTTGCCTCGCCGATGCTGTCGGACAGGAAGCGGAACTGGAGCTCGATGCGGGCTCGATGCTCAAGGTGGATGGAATCCTGGGCCTGTTTGGTTCAAGAATAGAGATCGAGGCGGGGGGCGAAGATTCGGTCTTGGAGGTCAGGGGAAGCCTGGCGGCGGGGATTCCCCGTCCGCTGGAGGAGGCCGAGAGCGGGAGCAGCAATTTTGAATTCGAAATGCGCGGCAAGGTGAATATCAGCTTCGTTGAAGCTGCTTATGACCGGGCCATCACCGGGCTCGCTTCACTTGAAAGCGGTTTTGGAATAGAGGCTATGCGGGATCGCAACGCCCACTACCAGGTGAATCTCTGGAAGAGCATGGAAGATTTTGAGCCAGGCGGTGAAGCGATGCAGGAAATCCGCGAGTCCCTGCTGCATCCGGCGGCCGGAGAAGAGCTGGGCTTGAGATACCAGCCATCGGAGAATTAGGCCCGGGCAGCTCAGAACTCCCCCGGAAGCCTCAGGCTTTGCAGGGCGACGGCGGGTGGCGGCAGGCCGTTATCTGATCCACCCCGGCCGGGTTCGAGCTCTACCAACTCGTAATGGTGGCTGCCTTCGGCCCTGTCGGTCTTCGATGGACTGCAGCGGCAGGTAAGCGCGACGATTTCCCTCCCGGGTGAATCGAGATAAACCAGCGGCCCGAGAGCTTCCGGCGGCTCTTCAACAACGCCCGACAGGCCTGTTTCCCCGGAGTCCAGCCGGGCAGTCTCCACACTGTATTTTCTTCCGGGAAGGGGCGGACCATATTCCCGGGCGGCCGCCTGCTCAAGGGCCAGGGATACGTGGAGGTCCCTCAGGCGCCCCTCTTCGGTATAAATTTCGTATACAGCGGGGTATCCGCGGGAATCCAGGGTCATGCGAAGAAGTCGTCCCGGGCGCCGGGCTGGAATTCCTGTTGTTGTTTTCCCGTATTCCCACGAGTAGGTGAGTTGGGGGTAGGTGACTCCATTCAGCTCAACTTCTGAACGCAGCAATCGAACCCGGGGTTTGTCTCCATCGAAATCCAGCAAGGGGGGAGCGCCCGTTTTTCCGTTTCCGGGGGATTCGTGAATAATGATCGGCGCCAGGAGGTGCCCGGGGTTCTTTCGATCGGAACTGTGCGGTAAATAAATCCTGGCCAGGTCGAAGTGAACCCCGTCCGGGGTGTCTTGAATACCTTCTCCATCCTGCATGGATGAGGGGGTGCAACCGAGAACCGTAAGCAGTCCGAAAAACAGGATGGATCGAGTCCGCATGGGCAATTTTCAACAGGATGAATTATAAAGTACAGTCTCTGGATACCCGAGGCAGCCGGGAATCGGCTTGCCTGGTTCCAGGAAGAACCGAAATAGAGATTGAATCCAGTGCACAGAGGTGCGATACGATTCTATCGGTTCAGTTGATCAAGTTCAGCCCCGCATCCGGGAATCCAGGTTATGTGGACTATCGTGATTCTTGCAGTTCTTTTTCTGCTCCTGGTGGTAGCAGCTTATGACCTGCTTCAGCGCAACCATGCGATTCTCAGGAACTTCCCCATCGTCGGGCATTTCCGTTATCTCTTTGAACTGGTTGGGCCCGAGCTGCGCCAGTACATTGTCACCGGGGACAATGAAGAACGCCCCTTCAGCCGCGATCAACGGCGCTGGGTTTACGCCTCGTCCAAGAAGCAGAACAATTATTTTGGTTTCGGTACAGACAATGACCTGGAGCTGTCGCCGAACTACCTGATTATCAAGCACAGCGCTTTCCCCATCATGGACGATATACCAGGGGAAAGTACGCCGGGACATCTCTACCCGCTGCCCTGCGCCAAGGTGCTTGGGGGGAGCCGGGGCAGGGAGAAGGCCTTCCGCCCCGCTTCGGTTATTAATATTTCTGGAATGAGCTACGGTTCATTGAGCGCTGCGGCCATTGAAGCGCTCAATTGCGGATCGGCAATTTGCGAGTGCCTGCACAATACCGGCGAGGGAGGAGTTTCACCCTACCACCTGAAGGGGGGGGAACTCGTATGGCAGATCGGTACCGGGTATTTTGGCTGCAGGAATCCCCAGGGCGGCATCGACAGGGATAAGTTTCTCGAGACCTGTGCCAGCGGGCCTGTGCGTGCGATCGAGATCAAGTTGAGCCAGGGTGCCAAGCCCGGCCTCGGAGGCCTGCTGCCGGCGTCAAAGGTCACCGGTGAAATTTCCCGGATAAGGGGGGTTCCCCATGGCAAGGCCTGCTACAGCCCTCCTGGCCATACGGCCTTCAATGATGTCGACAGCATGCTCGATTTTGTCGAAGACCTCGCTACCGAGACTGGTTTGCCGGTGGGCATCAAGTCTGCTGTGGGTGAGATTTCTTTCTGGAGGGAGCTGGTCCACCTGATGGCGACGACCGAACGTGGGGTTGACTTCATAACCATCGACGGAGGAGAGGGTGGTACCGGGGCGGCGCCACTGGCCTTCAGTGATCACGTTGCCCTGCCCTTCAAGATTGCCCTGAGCCGGGTATACAGGGAGTTTGCCCAGAGAGACATGCAGCAGGATGTTGTCTTCATCGGCTCGGGCAAGCTGGGTTTTCCCGAAACGGCGATGCTGGGATTCTCTCTCGGCTGCGATATGGTCAATGTCGGCAGGGAAGCGATGATGGCTATAGGCTGCATCCAGGCCCAGCGCTGCCATACGGGGCATTGTCCGACCGGCGTAGCGACCCAGTCAGCCTGGCTGATGAGAGGCCTTGACCCGACTCACAAGGCCCACCGCCTGGCCAACTATGTCCTGACCTTGAGAAAGGAACTCACCTATCTCAGCAGGGCCTGTGGAGTGAGGCATCCGGCCCTGGTCGTGCCCGATCATTTTGAAATACTGGATGACCGGTTCGGATCGAGAAACGCGCAGGATGTATTTGGTTATGAAGAAAGCTGGAGTCTGCCGGCAGCCGAAGACCAGGACGTTATCAATGAGATTATGGAGGGGTAGGGGTGGTCGGTTGATGCGTGAAATGCGATTTTTGAGAGGAGCTTCAGTTCTTGCCTGGCTGGTGGTTCCGGCAATTATTTCTTCCTGCAGCAACCTTCCCGCTCCGGGAGGGCCAAGGATTCATGATATCCAGGGGCGGGCGCATCGTTCGCTCTATCACGGAAAGTTCGTTGCCGGCGTTGTCGGAATTGTCACCTTCACCGACAAGGATTATTTCTTTGTGCAGGATCCGGACCCTGACGGGGACGATTCGACCTCCGAGGCCCTGAGGGTCTATGTCGGGAAGGACGGTACTGTTCCGGCCCGGGGCGACCGGGTTTCAGTCTCCGGAAAAGTAACGGAGTATTACCCCGGAGGGAAAAAAACAGGGAATCTTCCCATGACCAGCATCGAGTCCCGGGAGGTGGGGCTGATAGCCTCGAACCGGCCACTTCCCGCCTATGTTTCGCTCTCCACCACAGGCCGGCTCCCTCCCGGCAGGGTTATTGATAACGATTCCGTAGGTGGTGAACCTGAAAACCCGGAAACCCCTTTCGACCCTGCCGAGGACGGCATCGATTTCTACGAGAGCCTCGAGGGGATGCTGATTGAGATCAGGGAGGCCGTGGTGGTGGGGCCATCTAATAAGTATTCCGAGGTCTGGGTCGTACCCGGATGGGCCGGCGGGTTTGGCCCGAGAACTCCGCGTGGCGGGCTTTTCCTGGATGAACATGACAGGAATCCCGAGCGACTCAAGGTCCGGGTGGGGAAGTCATCGGCCTGGAATGTGGGAGATGTCCTCAGGAATGTTCGAGGCGTCCTTGATTACAGCTACGGTAATTTTGTGCTCAGGTTACTGGAGGCACCAGTCTATGAGGGTGGAGGGGTGAAGCCGGAGGTCACCAGCCTGAAGGGGGGGGCAGGCTATTTGACCCTGTCTTCCTACAATGTCCTGAACTTCTCCGCAGTTGACAAGGCTCGTGCAGGAAAGCTGGCAGCCCAGATTGTCGGCAATCTCGGGTCGCCGGACCTCCTGGCGTTGCAGGAGATGCAGGACAACAATGGACCTCTCAAGGAGGGTGGGGCTGGTGGGCAGGAGAGCTTCAAGCTCCTGGTTGATTCCATCAGGGTCGCAGGGGGGCCGATCTACGAGTTTATCCAGCTTGATCCCGTCAACGGCAAGGATGGAGGGCAGCCTGGCGGTAATATCCGAGTCGGTTATCTTTTTAACCCTTCACGGCTGAAACTGGTCCAGCGCAAAGAGACGGAGGCCGGATTGCCCGGCAGTCCGGCCCGGCTGGGAGTAGATTCACCCGCGTTTGACTCGAGCAGGAAATCCCTGCTGTGCGAGTTTCTCTTTGGCGAGTCGAGCCTGTACGTGATCAACAACCATTTCTCCTCCAAGTTCGGCAGTCCGCCGATGTACGGCAGCAGGCAGCCACCAGAGAATGGCGGATCTGAAAAACGGGTTGCGCAGTTCAACCTGGTCAACTCCGTTGTCGAGAGGATCCACGCTGCTGTGCCAGGGGCCGCTGTGGTGGTGCTGGGAGACTTCAACGAGTTCCCCTTTGCTGAACCTCTCAGGAGCGCCGGAAAGGGCCGGGCGCGTCTCGAGAACCTCCTGGGGCGCCTTCCCCTGGAAGCACGCTATACCTACAATTTCCAGGGGAACTCACAGGCCCTTGACCATGTCCTCGTAAGTGTTCCACTGGCGAAAGAGGCTGAAATTGATGTCGTCCACATCAACAGCGAGTTCGCCTCGCAGGTAAGCGACCACGACCCCGTGGTGGTTCGGTTGCGCCTGGGCGGGCAGTAAGAGGCGAACGATCGCCCGGGTTCCGCAAGGAGCGGAACCCGGGAAATCGCCGCAAGACATCAGGCTCCCTCAGGGACAGACCTGGATGTCACAGGAAAGGTTACCCATGGGTACCGTACCGCATTCCGCACCGGGAGCTGCGATCTGCCCGCCGGCCCTGAAGAGATAGCTCAGGAAGTAGACGGTATCGGTCAGGTTCAGGGTATTGTCACCGTTGGTGTCTGCCGACATTGCGCAGCACAGGTCATCGCCGTTGGTGAAGAGGTGCCCCAGAATGACGATCGCATCGGTAACGTTCAGGCTTCCATCGCAGTTTGAATCACCGCGGCGGAAGGTAGCGGTTGCTATTTCCGAAGCCGAGGCAACTAAACCGTTGACCTCGATTTCAGACAGAGCAGGGCCGCGCTGGCCTTCGTACAAACCAACGACATCCCGTTGCTGGATTGTGATGGTTACGCCATCGAAGGGGCTTTCTATGTCGAGGTTGACGCTGATCTGGTTTCCGGAGGTCAGCAGTCGACGTACGACACGTTGTTCAACAGTCTCGCCGCCGAGGGTCGTCTCGACGATGAAGCCGCGGATCTCCTGGGTCCTGTCACCGAAGATACCGACTTCAGGACCTTCGCCAGGAGCATGGATCACGAGTTCATGGCTGCGAACAGGAACAGGCCAGCGCATCTGGATCTCGCTGGCATTCCTGCTTCCGGCTCCGATCCATTCGTTGCCCATCGCCGTGGTTGAACGGTCAACCAGGTTCTGGGGCGGGAACGCCGTTGCTGTGATACCAAAAGGTACCGCAGGCACGAGGAGCTCCCCGTTTACGACGTCAACCGGAACAGGAAGAGGACGGATGGGAGTTACGCGGCCAAAGGCCGTGCTTGCGCGAATAGCGGCACTGGGAGCCAGGTTGGTGTACCTGAGTTCCTGGTTGTCGCTGGGCAGCTCCCGGATGGTATGTCCGGCATGGCAACCCACGCAGCGGGCTGTGCGATTTTCACGACCGAAGTTCATGCCTCCGACGTGGTAGATCTGGCCGTCACGACCCTGGGCGAGAGAGCCATCAGGGGTGCGCAGCACCTCGAAAAGTGGAACGCCCGCAGGCAGCGTAGTTTCGACTCTTCCATCCGGGCCGATCTCTTCGCGATGGATCAGCACTGGTTCATCATGCCCCGTGGTACTGGAACCCTGGGGTGCCATGTAGAATTCGATGGTCAGGTCCTGCCCGATCGGCGGGGAGGAGGGGACCTCGAAGTCAACAGGAGCGTTCAGGTGGATATTCTCAACAATGAACTGGAAGGTGCCGTTCAAACGGGCGGCCTCTTCGGCGGTTTGCGGAATATAGTTGGTCAGCCTGTCGGTGGTGAGATCCTCGATAACAGGAGGAAGCTCACGAGCGACGATCGGAACTGCGCCGAGTTCTGCTGTACGAGTGCCGGAGTAGAGAGGCCGCATCGTCGATTCCGTATCCGGATTGTCGGCGGTGGGCCTGTCCATGATATAGAGATCGAACTCCGAGGGGCGCGGAGAGGGCAATCCCTCTACTACGTTCTCGTTGACCGGGGCGGCGCTGACAAGCAGGCTGCCATCGGGGAGTTCGACTGCACTCTCGTAGGAGTACTGGAAGTTCTCCTCCAGGGTACGCTCTTCCTCCATGAACTCGAAGAACTCAGGGGGAAGTTCATTGCCGGGTTCGACAACGAAGTCCGGGAAAAGCGGCTCGGGCAGGGCAGGGTCTTCACTGGTTCTTCCAGCGAAGGTCTGCGGTCCACCGAGAGCCTGCGGCTGGGTCGCGCCACGGGAGTAGAGCCTGAGGCCGAAAGGCTTGGGCTCTCCGATCACCGGGGTGACGGGGATGAAGAGCGAGAGCGCTTCGCCGTCACTGGTGAAACTCGGGCGGTAAGCCTGGGATGCTTCGCGATCAAGCCGGAAGCCTGAGAACATCTGCAGCCCGGTACCGTCAGGATTGATGCTGGAAAGGAACCAGCTGTTGACGCCGGGGAAAGCCTCGGAGTCGACATTGCGCAGAGCCCTTGGATCGACAGGTGTCGGCAGGGATACGCCTGGAGCTATTTCCTCGCCCCTGGATTCAATGTCGTAGCCGGGAGAACCCGGAGGAATCGGTTCGGGCTCTTCACCCGTCTCTTCTTCTATGAGCTGGGTCGTTCTCCACCAGCGGGAGTAGACGATCTGGCCGTTCGAAGGATCGACAGTGGGTGTGTCGGCGCCGAAACGTTCGGTCGTGATCCGGTGCAGGTCGCTGCCGTCGGCGTTCATCACGTAGAGATTGGTAGCCCGGTGGCGGCCATCAGGGGCCGTCTCGGGATAGCGGGTCGATACGAAACAGATACGGCCATCGGGAAGGTAGATGGGGTCGAGATCATCATGACCCTGGAACAACTCCGCGTTTTCACCGAATTGTTCGAGATCGACTTCACGCAGGTCGTCTGTGAGCTGTCGGAGACCAGTTCCGTCGACGTTAACCTCATAGATCCTCCAGCCATATTCCTGCTCGGAATATCCTGAAAAGACCACGCGGCCGGCATCGTAGGAAACATCTGGGTCCAGGACATCCGTAGGAATTGACCTGTCGTTGGTGTTGAGCGTGGCATCGACGAGGGTGCGGATTCCTCCGTCACTGTCGAGTACCTGGAGTCTGCCGCGACTGGCAGTACGAACGACCGAGTCGCGTTCAGAATCACTGGAGCGTCCGAGGATCCTGGAGCAGAAGACGATTTCAGGTCGTGCTTGTGCCTCAGGCTCCTCGGCAGCTGGTGCCGTAGAGATGA
>JAYGDV010000097.1:0-5514 GCA_046582735.1 Planctomycetota bacterium | reverse complement strand
GGGCAGAAGGCGTTGCTCTTGGCATCGCGGAATCCTCCGGCTGCCAGCAGCTTCCCATCAGGACTGAAGGCCAGGCTGCGAACTCCCCCTACATCTGCTATGAAATTGTCCTTGCGCGTGTGGAGCACCCGGGCATCCAGCTCACCTGCTCCTTTCCAGGAAGCTATTTCCCATTTTCTGATGGAGCCCAGGAGGTCTCCACTGACAAGGGTCCTCCCGGCGGGATGAACCGCGAGGCTGAAGATGCATTCGGTGTGTCCCTTCAATTCCTTCAGCAGCTTCCCATCAGCCGTATTCCAGACCCGGACCACACCCTCGTCACCGGCGCTGAACAGGAACTTTCCATTTCCGGAGACTGCGAGGGCCCGAACGTTGTTCCTGTCCGCCGCCGGGATGCTCCAGCGGGGTTTACTGCCTGTCTCAGCCAGGTAATTCCAGCAGTGAATAACGCCATGGTAATCAGCCGTATACAGATCTTTGCCAGCCGGGCTGAAGCAAATGGACGATACCCAGGTCTTGTGTGCCCGGAAGGATTTTTCAGCCTTGTCCTCGATATTCCAGAGATGGACTGCGGTATCCACCCCGATGGCAGCGATGGTTTTGCCGCAGGGGCTGAACCGGGCCCGGAATAGCTGGCTGGGGTGCTTGAACTCGGCTGAAACCCGGGCTTTCCTGATGTCGAGGGGAGGGGTTTTCATGACATTACCTCCCGGATCGACTTGCACTTATCATGGGCGATCGCGAGCTTTTGCCCCTTGTGTTCGTAGCGCGCCCGTTTCGAATCGATTCCAAGGACAGTGAAAATTGTATGGAAGAGGTCGCCGATGTCGTAGCCGGTGCCATCTACCCAGGCTCCGTCTTTTGCGGTTTCCCCGATAATGGCTCCCTGTCTGATTCCGCAGCCGGCCAGGGCAAGGCTCCAGCAGTCCGGCCAGTGATCCCTGCCCATCCTGGAGTTGATATTCGGGGTGCGGCCGAATTCGCTCATGAGGACTACGAGGACATTGTCCAGCATGCCACGCTCATCGAGATCCTCAACAAGCGCTGCAAAGGGGCGGTCCACCTGCGGGACCAGGCGCTGCGACATATTGAAATTATCCCCGTGCGTGTCCCAATGGTAGCTGTTGACCTTGATGAAGCGGACTCCCGCCTCGAGAAGTTGCCGCGCCTGCAGTATGTGGCGGCCCAGGGGATGGGATCCATAGCGCTCCCTGTCCTTTTGCGACAGTGCGCTTTCATCGAAGATCTCCTTGCGCGCCATCAGGCGTTCGGCCATTTCGTAGGAGGTTTCGTAGGCGTCGATCTCAGCTGCTCCCCGATTGGCTCGGAACCGCTCGTTGGCTTTTTTTCGCAGGGCGTTTCGGGCTGTATCGTTTTCGGCCGATATGCCCGAAGGGCGATGGATGTGAACAGGAGGCCTGCCGTCTCCAAGCGCCAGGGCTCCATGCCTGGCCCCGAGGAAGCCCGCCTCCCGATGGATGAAGCCTCCATTGCCCGGCTTGATCCAGATATAGGGGGGAAGCGCCGGATCGGCCGGCCCGAGCAGTTTCGAAACTGCTGAGCCGAGGTAGGGGTAGACCACCCCCCTGTCGATGGGGTCACCGCGCTGGATCCGGGGCACCCCGGTGGAGTGGTTGGGGTCCTTGGTTTCCATGGTGCGTATGACAGATATCTTGTCGGCGATTCGGGCGGTGTGCTGCATCAACTCGCTGAAATGAACGCCGGGGACCCTGGTCGGTATGCTCCGGAAGGGACCCGCGAAGCGGGTTCCCGGACGCGGATGCCAGCTCTCGTACTGGCTGATCCCGCCATCCAGCCAGATGAGACAGACCTGTTTTTCTTTTTTCTCGAGGGCCCTGCTGACAGTAGGGTTGAGCAGGCTTCCGAAGCCAGCAAGGCCGCCCAGGACTCCGAGCACCCGCCTGCGGGACATCTCGTGGACAGGGTCAAGGCATGCATGTGGATTGTTTTGCCCGGTCATCAGTGGTTCAGCCGGAATTCAGTTGAGTTGATAAGCGCCCAGACCAGCTCCCCAAGTGCGGCTGTCCGCCGGTCCCCGTTTTTTTCCAGGTAGAGGCCAAGGTCTGTTGTTTCAGCCTCGGTGGGAAGCCTGGTAAGAACCGCGAGATAGAGGTTTTCACTGATTTTTGCAGGTGTCTTGAAGGCGCCAAGGCGCTGGACGAGGTTGTTGTCAGCTGGCTGCAGCCAGCTCAGCAGGAGACGGTCGTTCATCAGGAAAAGAGACTGGTTCAGGCCGGGGGTGAATTCTGTTTCCGGCTCTCCGGGTGGCTGGCCGAAGGTCTGGATGAAAACAGCCCGGATCTCTTCGTAGGATTCGGGCAATTCCTGGTGGGTGCCGGTGAAGTAGCCCTTGCGGTCAAATTTTTTCGCTGGGTCGGCTTTGAGCTTCCTTGTTTTTTCAAGGTTCCCGGTTGCACGGAGAACCGAATGGAGAAGTTGTTCAGGGGTGAGAGCCCTGGGCAGGGCCTGGCGGTAGGATTCCGGACCGGGAGTCGCTGATTTGCCGGGCCGGCTGCTGGAGCGCTGGTAAGAGTCACTTAGAATAATCGAGCGAAGCAGCCATTTGAGGTCGTAGTCCCTGGAAATGAAAAGCCCGGCCATTTTCTCCAGGAGTTGCGGATGAGAGGGCGCATTACCGGGATGGACCTGGTCAAGAGGGTGGATGATTCCCCTTCCCATGAGCCGGGCCCAGAAGCGGTTGACGCTGTTTCGCGCGAACGCGAGGTTTTTCGGTGAGGTCAGGTCTGCGGCGAGTTCTTTTCGGGGAAGGAATTTAGGAACCGGGGGCAGGCCGTTTGCCGCCGGGCTCGAGAATTCCTCCCCCTTGGCAAGTACGGGCACGGTTTTCTCCGGCAAGCCGGGCAGCTGGGGGCCGGTTGTGTCGCTGACCGATTCAAAGACCGACTGGTATTCAATCTCGTTTTTTCCGAGCACCTCGACGAGATACTCTTTCTTGTCTTTGCTGTTGGTCGCCGCCTTGGTCCAGCTGAGGTAGGCATAGAGGCCCCAATAGTTATCCTGCCCCCAGGTCTTGACGGATGGATGGTCGTGGCACCTTGCGCATTCGAGATCCATCCCGAGAAAGAGCATGGCGATGTCCCTGGTCATCTGGTGATGCCCGCCGGTGCCGAGAAATTTCATCGCTGCCCGGTCAGGTCCTGTGCCGGTTGCTGCAATCATGGCATGGACAATCCGGTTCCAGTGGGGCTTTTGCTCAAGGCACCTTCGGAGGAAGGCCTGCCACTCCCCGGGCGCGACCTTGCCCAGGTTCTGCCGTTTCAGGAGCTCAACGCTGAGAAGATCGGTCCAGTGAACGGAGAAATCTTTGCTGCCCAGGAGCCTGTCGATCAATGCGGTACGCTTGCCGGGGGAGGCATCGGCCAGGAATTTCCTGGTTTCACCGGGGGTTGGAATGATTCCCGCAAGGTCGAGGTGGATCCTGCGGAAGAATTCTGCATCGTCGCTTACAGGAGAAAGGGAGCCGCCTGATCGCCTGGCAATGTGGGAATCAATAATGCCTGTAAGCTGTCCATCCCCGGCGGGAAGGGGCGGGATTGCGAGGGACAGGGTGAGTGCGAGCAGGCTCGTGGTTCTCATTCCGAGGAACATCATCGATCCTGCGGGGAAAAGTGGCAAGCCTAAACCGCCCTCCCGGATTGCCGTGCTGCAACGACCCGGGAGGGGGCTTGATTTTACTGGCAGACCAACGCCGACCTCTCACAGCCGATCCCATCTTCGCTGAGGTCCTCTCCGCAATCGGAGGAGAGGTAACCCGGGGACGTTGGGCCCGGGGGGGCCGGGGCGTTGCCACCGGTGAACAGCCAGCCGAAGATAATGATCGCATCGGTGATCCCGATGGCCCCGGTGTCATTGGCGTCGGCCGAGTCCATGCAGGCCGGCGCGTCGCCTCCGCTGAAGAGGTAAAGCAGTGGAATGACGCCATCTGTCAGGTTGATGCTTCCGTCGGAGTTGGAGTCACCTCGAACGATGCGGGGGCCCGCCGGGACAACGCAGACGTCTGCATCGGCACAGTCGGTGTCGTCGCAATCAGCGGCCCCATCCCTGTCGTCATCGATGACGTTGTCACAGATCTCGGCGGGAATGCAGAGACCCTTGTCGGCACAGTCGGTGTCGTCGCAATCGATCGCTCCATCTCCGTCGTCGTCTCGATCGTTATCGCAGATCTCGACGCCGCCGCCGCCTCCTTCTCCGATGACGATGTCGTCAATCGAGAAGTCCTGGTTGTTGTGGTAGGACCAGAACCCGACATGGCCTGAGCGATAGGTCGGATCGATGACTTCTGCTTTGAAGTCCCCGTCTACCAGAAACTGGATGACGTTGTCATCAAAAGCGATGGTCCATTCTTCGCCGGGTTCAACATCCCCTGTTCCTGCCACAAGGGCTGTTTCCACGCCGTTGTTCCAGACAGAGATCCTGTAGCCACGGTCGGCTGGCCGGTCGATCCAGTCTACGCTGTAGCCGCTGTTTCCGGCGAAGCGGGGCTGTGAGTTCTGGGCAAAAATGAATACGCCACCGTGGCGTCCGATCCCATCGGCCGGGTTGTTGTTGAAGGTCAACCGGAAGGTGACGCTCCATACGTTGCCGAACAGAGCTGGGCCGGCGCCAATCCACGCCCATGATTCGCCTCCACCAGCGGTGGCTATGTTCAGGGCTTCATTCTGAATGATCCAATTGCCGCTGATGATATTCCAGTCAGCGAGCGGGCCGTCCTCGATGTCAAAGAACTCTTCGTAATAATCAATGACATCGAAGGCGTTGACAGTTTTCTCAACAAAAGCTGTCTCCCCGTTTGAATCGCTGATTTCGAGGGTGACGACATAGTTGTCGGCAGATTCATAAACATGGGTTACCTGGGGGCCTTCGGCGCCCTGCCCGTCACCGAAATCGGTGCCATCCCAGAAGTCTAATTTAAACATGCTCCCGCCTGTTGCCGTCGCGCCGCTCCCATCCTGTAGCCTGAATGTTGCGCAGTTTCTTCCACATTCGATCAGCTTGGTTTGTATCGTGGCCGTCCAGCCTTCGCCGCCTTCCATAACGTCTACATAATTCGGATGAGACGAGTCGTTTATCCTGTAGCCTCCGCTGGAACCGTTATCAGTCTGCTGCCAGGCTTGCGGGTCGGTGGCGGTCGCGGCGATATGGGCGGTAGCATCCACGGGGGCGAATTGGAGAAAGCCCTGGCTTATCGGGTTGGTGACGCCATCGGCAATGAAATCTTCGACTGCGTTGGCAGGATTGGCCCCGACCCACGCCACCACGAAAAATACAAACACGGCCACCAGCAATTTTGTCTTCATGATATCTTCTCCCTCGTCAAAAACGGTAATTGTTTAAAACAGAAATCATGCAAATGAGTCTGCAGTGATTGCTTGAACCCTTCTCTCTGTGTAGACGGCGGACGGAGCTGTTGCCGACCGCGAAATGAGAGCGATAGAATGCGTTTTTTAGCGATTCCTCCAGTGAGGTTCGTCA
>JAYGDV010000538.1:0-3253 GCA_046582735.1 Planctomycetota bacterium | reverse complement strand
TCTTTCTGCAGCCACTTACCTTTCTCCTGTACCCAGCGCTGGCGGATACAGAGAAGCTCGAAAGCCTTCCCGTCGAGGACCTTGCCATCGATGCCGGTGACGATTGAATCGATGCGCAACGGTTTGCCCTCATCGACAAAGGTCGTCTTGCTGCGCAGTCCGATGTAGACGCTCGAGGGGTGAACCAGGATGGTCGTATTCGCACTCCAGCTCTGCCGGTTTACATCGCTGACACTGGCGCCGGCGGTGACGGTCGTCGGGCGCGGGGGAGTGACCGCCTTGAAGTTGATTGCGAGGCGGTGCAGGCCGTTATCGTCGGTCTTGCCGGTGAAGGTTTCGATTCGGGGTGACGCTCCACCGAAATGGCCGCCAAAACCGAAGCGCCACCAGGGGACCCAGGTTCCGAAGATAAAGCCGCGATGCCCGGGGGGCGAGTAGCTTCCGGGTGATTGCGAAACGGTCCAGCTCACCGGGGCCTCTGGAAGCGGGCCGCCGGCATAGTAGGCGGCTGTCACCGTGGCTGTAGCCTTGCCGAGCACGATATGCGGGCCGGGACTTTTCTCTGCGGTCACCTCGAATTCGGGCCTTCGGAACTCCTGGACCTGGAACCTGTGGCCGTGCTGGCCGGGGCTGCGCCCCCCGACTCCGAGGAAGCCCAGGCGGACATAGCCGTTGCCCAGGTTGACTCCCGGCGGCAGGCGGAAAGAGAGATCAAAGCCACCCAGCTTGCTGGCCTTCACCTCGCCCTTGGCCAGCTCGTTCCCCCTTGGCCCCTGTACCTTGTAGGAGATCCGGCTCAGCTTCTGTGGCAGGGGCTCGATGTCCCCTCCGAGAGAGTGGGAGATCTTCCGCACCCAGCCCTTGATCCGGACTTCTTCCCCGGGTTTGTACATTCCCCGGTCATCAAAGACATGCCAGATGAAAGAGTCCTGCTGTGGTGCGCTGACCCAGCTGCTCCTGGTGGACCACCACGAGTTGCTCTCGGGCAGGAAGGCGGTGTCTTTGCCGTGGGAGGCGATCACTATGGCTGTCGAATTCTGCACGCCCTTGGCCAGCTCGAAGCTCACCAGGCCGTTCTTGTCGGTGCGTCCGGAGAGGCCCTGGGGCCGGACCTCCACCTCGACATTCGCGAGGCTCGTGCCGTCCAGAAGCGAGTTCGCCCACACCATGAGCTTGCCGCCGTCGGCGAAGGCGTCGATGGCCATCCGGGTGCGCTGGATCCAGGAAACGATCTTTTCACGTTGGCTTGACGGTTTCAGCGGGCGGATGAGAAGAATGACCTGGTTGCCGAGCTCCTCGAAGATCGGCCGCAGATCAATGGTCGTTTCGGTCAATTCATCGGGAGCGCCGCGGGTTTCCACCTGGGCGGTGAAGAGCTTCTTGCCGGGCGGCACCACCTTTGATTTCTCGTTCCGGGACGTCCGGAGGTACTGGTTGTAGGCCGCCCAATTGCCGGGCTTCACCTGGTAGGCATCGACGATGATCGTTTCGTGGTTGACGGTATAGACCGAGAAGCGGGGCGGTCCGGCGGGATCGACAACGGTCATGGGCCCTGAGTTGGTGGAAAAACGCCGGGGTGCCTTGCCGTAGGCAAAAGAAAGCGCAACCTCCTTGCCGAGCTTCTGCCCGAAGGAGTCTTTCAGCTCCGGGTTGAGGATCACGGTATAGGCGGTTCGGGGGCGGGAGCGGCCATTGATCTGCATCCTTGAGCCATGGATGTTGACCTGCATGCCCTCGAGTTCCGGCTCGATCTCGACCCGGGAGGCATCGAAGAGCTTCGCATCCACGGGATTGTTGAAAAAGATCATCATCGGGTACCCCGGGGGGCAGTCTTTCTTCTGGTGCTTGTTCCAGTAGCACTGGTGTTCCTGGACCCGGAACGGCGCGTAGGTGGTGAAAGAGAATTTCTGTTCCTTTGTCGTCTTCAGGGGCCCTTCCAGGGAGGGGAGGCCTTCCCCTGCCAGGATGGACACCTTGCTCGATGTGGGAAACCTGTCGGTCGCACGGAAGGCGACTCTTCGGTCCGCCGGGGCGGAGTCGAAGATCTTCCTGGCCCTCGGCTCAGCGGTCAACTCGGCTTCGCTGGCCATCCGCAGGCCGTGCTTTTTGCCGCCGGCCAGCACCGTGATGTATTCAAGAACTGCAGTGGGATTGATTCGCTGGTGGAAAACCAGGACCATGACCGGGTCGAGCCGCCTCGGGCCACCCTGCGGATGAGCCGTGACGATCGTCGGGGCCGGTGTGCTGAAGGTCCAAGAAACCTTTTTTTTCAGCTCAACGCCGCCCTCGCTCTTTGTGCCGCGGGGGATCTCGACCTTGTAGACCGAGGCCATGGGGAAGCGGGTCTTTCCCTTTTCGCCCTGCGCCTCGAAGAAGAGCGTTTTTGCCCCGACCCATCTCCAGCTTCCCTTCACCTCGGGGGTGAGCGTGACGGGCAGTTTGCCGGCGGCGAGCGCATCGTGGGTATCGAGAGGCACCATGGCCTCGGAGAAGGTTACGCTGAGATGGGAAGCCAGCGGCAGGCTGCCTTCCGGCTGGAAGCGCAGCACCTCGAGCTTCTCGTTGGCGGGGACGTCTAGGGGCTTTATTTTTTTCGGAGGAGGAAAGGCCTCCTTGATCGTTGTTCCGGGCCGTGGTGGGGGCAGGGTGGAGGGCGGAAAGGAGAACTTCGTCTCTTTGGCGCCGGGGTTTTTCTTTCCCAGCCGGCTGAGTACGGCAGCAGTCTCTTTATCGCCCAGGGGTGTTGCCTTCACAGGCTTTCCGGCTTCTTCGGGGGCGGCTTTTGCCCCGCCCTCCGACAGCCCGAGCTCGAGTCCATCGGGTTTCTTCTTTTCTGCTTTCTGGACGGTTTTTCCTGCCGCGTTCTCCAGCCCCAGGAGGCAGAGAATTGCCAGGCTTGCGCAGATGCACAGAAGGGAGATGGTCTTGAATGATCCGGGAAGAGTCCGGTGCCCGTTTTCCAGTTTCAACATGCAGTTACGGTTCCTGTTTCAGGTGTGATTGCAGCCCATAGCATCTAACAGACTGCGAAAGAAACGGCAAGTTTCAGGAAAAAGGGAACTTCCAGGGCACCGGAGATGACGGCCGGAAACCGACATCTGCGTCACCATCCTGGGGCGGGAAGTTGCAGCGATAGGCGCTGCGAACGCTGAAGGGGGGGCAGTACCAGCCGCCGCCGCGCAGCTGCCTGAAGACAGAGCCGGTGGCGCGAAGACTGGAACCGGACCGAAAACGTATCCGCCGAATTCGAAAA
>JAYGDV010000048.1:0-4016 GCA_046582735.1 Planctomycetota bacterium | reverse complement strand
GTGGCGACGATGATGCTGGTGGCGACGATGATGCTGGTGGCGACGATGATGCTGGTGGCGACGATGATGCTGGTGGCGACGACGCCGGCGACGACGACGCTGGTGGCGACGATGCCGGCGACGACGACGCTGGTGGCGACGATGCCGGCGACGACGACGCTGGCGACGACAACGCTGGTGGCGACGACGACGAGCAGGCCTGAGCCCCTCCTTGATCGCGTTCAACAGCCATCTTTTCCGCAACCAGGAACCTGGTTGAAGCGGAGGAGCTGAAGGTATGTCCACCTCATCGCTGTGGTGAATTGGTAAGATCAATGCTTCAACCGAAGCATCTCAGCAAGGATCTGCCAATGACCGCACGCTTCCTGCCCGCCTTGTTTTTCTGTTTCCTCGCAGCCTCCACCTCCGCGGCAGATTCCGGCTGGACTCGTCTCCGGGTCCCGGGTTTCTGGGAGAAGGAGTATGGTGGCACCCTTCCGGCCCATGATGGTTATGCCTGGTACAGGTGCTTCGTAAAGGTTCCCAGCGAGTGGAAAGGCGCAACGCTTTCCCTGGAACTTGGCCGGATCGATGATTGTGATGAGACCTTCTTCAACGGCGCCCGCATAGGTGGAATGGGGACCTTGAAGCCATACAGGACAGCCTCCGGTATCGCGAGGCGTTATGCTGTGGCGCCTGCGGCTGTTAATTATGGAGACTACAATCTCATCGCGGTTCGCGTCTGGGATGGGGGAGGTGCCGGCGGGATTTCCGGTGGGGGTCTCCTCCTGGGGGGCCCGGATGGCAACCTGGTTCTGCGCGGTAATTGGGAATTTCGCACCGGCGACAACCCGTCTTACGCAGAGTGGCCGCGTACGGCGTCAGGCACCCCTGACCGCACTGTGGCGATTCGTTTTTCCCGGGGCGCCGGAAAAGGTTTTGGCAAGGAGCCTGATTATTCTCCTCTCGCCGGTACGAAACCCCTGAAAATGTCAGGTGATATGGCGGCTCACGTAGTTGCCGGGGCTGACCGGTTCCTGCTTGGCGAACTGGCCAGGTCGGTTGAACGACGCGAGGCATTCTGGAACCGGGACAAGAGCTCGCCTGGCGCATACAACGCTTCAATCAAGTCCAACCGCGCCCGCCTGGCGCATATTCTCGGTATTCGCGATGCGCGAATTTCATTCGATGGCCCGGAGTTCCTTGCCACCACCGCTCGTCCTGCGCTGGTGGGTAAGGGGAAGAGCTTTGAAGCATATGCCGTGCGCTGGCCCGCCTTCGGTGACGTGAATGGGGAGGGATTGCTCCTGCGCCCGGCCGGTAAGCCGCCATCTCGGTATGTCATCGCTATTCCCGATGCGGGACAGACGCCCGAGATGATCGCGGGCCTCAGCGAAGGGGTCGAGGCCGGCTCACAGTTTGCCCGCAGGCTTGTTGAAAGTGGCTGTGCCGTCCTCATACCAACGATTATCAACCGGGAGATCTCCCAGCGCCGGCTCACCAACCGGGAGTTTCTCTATCGCCCGGCATTTGAGATGGGCCGCCATCTTGCCGGCTACGAGGTTCAGAAGGTGCTTGCCGCAGTCGACTGGATCACCAGGAAGGAAGGAGACAAGGACCCCTCCATCGGTGTGATCGGCTGGGGAGAGGGCGGTTTTCTTGCCCTCTTCGCCGGGGCCCTTGATACCCGTATTGATGCGGTCTGCGTCAGCGGCAGCTTCGATGAACGCGAGGGCGTATGGCAGGAGCCGATCGATCGCAATGTCTTCGGCCTGCTTGAACAGTTCGGTGATGCCGAGCTGGCGGCTATGGTCGCTCCCCGTGGCCTGACGGTCGAGGCTGCCCGCGGCCCGAAGGTCGTTGTCCCCCCGGGTACCGGTGGCGGCCCCGGCCGACTGGAAACTCCGGCGCTTGAGCGTGTGCGGCGGGAGTTTGCCCGGGCGGGGAAACTGGTCGAGGGCCTCAAGCCGGCGGCAGGCCTGCAGCTTGTCGTCAGCGGAGATGGGGACGGCCCATTCGGCTCAGCCCGGGCGCTGAAGTCGTTCCTCGAACATCTCGGGCCGGGCCTCGAGCTTGCTGATGATGCCGGGGGCGCGAGCTCCCGGGCCGCGGTAGATGCCGGCGCCAGGCATGCACGCCAGATGCATGAGCTCGACCGCCATAACCAGTGGCTCCTCCGCGAGAGCCCCTATGTGCGCAATGAGTTTTTCAGAAAGGTCGACTACAGCTCCCTCGAAAAGTATTCACAAACCATCGAACCCTACCGGAAGTTTTTCTACGACGAGGTGATCGGCCGCTGTGATTACAAGCTCGGGCCTTTCAATGCCAGGAGCCGCAAGAGCCACGAAGGCGATGGCTGGACCGGCTACGAGGTCGTCCTCGATATCTTCGAGGGGGTGGTTGCCTACGGGTTGCTGCTGTTGCCGAAGGACCTGCGCCCCGGAGAACGGCGTCCGGTTGTGGTCTGCCAGCACGGCCTCGAGGGCCGACCCCAGTCCGTCATCGGCCAGCGGGACTTCGGCCCCTACAAGGCCTTCGCGGCATCTCTTGCGAACCGCGGCTTTATCACCTTTGCGCCACAGAACCTCTACATCGGCCAGGACAGGTTCCGGACCCTCCAGCGCAAGGCGAACCCGGTTAAGAAGACCCTGTTCTCGATTATCGTGCCGCAGCACCAGCAGATCGTCGACTGGCTCGAGACCCAGCCTTTCGTTGACCCGAAGCGAATCGCCTTTTACGGGCTCTCCTACGGCGGCAAGACGGCGATGCGCGTTCCGCCGCTGGTGAAGGAGTACTGCCTGTCGATCTGCTCGGCCGATTTCAACGAATGGGTGGGGAAGAACGCCTCAACGCGCAGCCGCTACAGCTATGTGTGGACCGGCGAGTACGAGATCTTCGAGTTTGACCTCGGCAGCACCTTCAACTACGCCGAGATGGCGCGCCTGATCGCGCCGCGCCCCTTCATGGTTGAGCGCGGGCATTTTGATGGGGTGGCGCCCGATGAGACCGTCGCCTACGAGTTCGCCAAGGTTCGCTTTGCCTATGCGGCGAGGCTTGGTATCGGTGAGCGCTGCGAGATCGAGTGGTTTGTCGGTCCCCATACCATCAACGGCAAGGGGACCTTCGATTTCCTCCATCGCCACCTCGACTGGCCGAAGAGATAGCGGGGGACGGTCTCCGGCTTACTCGATGATGACCTTTGCGCTCGCGCTGCGGCCGAAGGTCTCCGGCTGGTACATTTCCTCGGCCTTCGCCGGGGGCACGACAAAGGTGCCCGGCGTGGTGGCCCTGGCGACGTAAGAGTAGGAGTGGACTCCGGCCCAGACCAGTGAGGAGAAAGCCTCCGCCCGGTTGTCCCGCAGGTTCTGGTGCTGGTACCAGGTGCCTCGCCACCACCACCCGCGGTCCCTGCGGGGAGAGGCCCCCCCGGGAGCACCGGTCGGCATGGTGCCGGTTACCGCCAGCGCCGGGTTGAGCGGCTCGAGCCCGGCGGGCAGGGGGTCGGTCAGGGCGACGTGGTAGCGCCGGGCGGGAGCGACCATCATGATCTTCGCCCGCACCTTCGCTCCCAGCCGGATTCTCCAGGTGCCGTCCTTGTCGCGCTTGACGTCGGCTGGGTCATCGATTCCTTCGTAGGAGCGCTCAACGGTGAAGCCATGGTCGGAGGGATCGAGGTCAAGGTTCTTGGGGGCGTAACGCAGGCCGAGGCGGTAGTAAAGCCGGCCCTTGCCCTGCTTGCTGATCACGAGCTTCTTCTTCTTATCGAGCTTCTCCATCGGAATCGCGATGTGGTGGTGCTCGGTGTTGCGTCCCTCGAAGTCGTGTTCTCCGGCGAAGTCGTCGCCGAGCCAGGCGCGCGCCACGAAGTAGGGCTCCTCGGCTTCGAAGACCTCGAAGTAGCGGTCGAGGCTCAGCAGGACAAAGGCGTTCTCCTGGGTGTTTCGCCAGCGGCCCTTCGTGCGGTGGGCAAGGAGACCCTTCACTACCTTGGGAACGAGGTCGCTCTGGGGGTTCGAGTTGATGAGGGCCTCGAGAAT
>JAYGDV010000523.1:0-2933 GCA_046582735.1 Planctomycetota bacterium | reverse complement strand
GGTTGCCCTCGTTGATCCCGGGGCTTGCCGGCGCGGGCTTGTTTTGTTCACTCATTCGAGGCCCTCAGCATCTTCTCGACGGCCTCCCTGCCGGTGTTGCCTTCCTCGATCCCGAGCTCCCTGGCCCTGGGAGTGCAGCCGACGATCTTCGCGTCGAGCAGGTCTTCCGGTTCGCAAAGCGGATTCTCCGGCGTCCCCTTTGCGATGGCAATAGCCTGCCCGAACTCTGCCGGTGTCTCCAGGTCATAGATTCCACAACCGACGATGCCCACGCTGGTGATGATGGTGCAGTACTGGCCATTTTCCCAGCGGTTGCTGATACCGATGCCGACACCGTTTTCAAACTGCATCGCTTTGGTTACCGACCTTGGCAGCGTATCGCTCATAGATTGTTACCTCGAATCAGGGGGCGACGTGAGATCTGCCCGGTTGTTGGTGTTCATGAACGTCCGGCCGGGAAGAACCTGCCCGCAGCCGGAAGCTCCCTCGCCGGCAACAAGGCCGTTATCTTCTCGCATCATTGTACATCCGTCAGCACAAAAGGTGTTCAGGTCTTGCCTCCGAATGAGCAGTGCCCGCCGATTGTTGGAAGGCAAAACTCTTTAGGGTGCAGACAAATTCAATTAATATGAATTCTGCGCCATCGCTTTCGAACTCAAAGACATCAGTGACATTCGCAACCCCGGGAGAAACAGCTTCTTGTCAATACGCCAGCCGGCCAGGACAGGTTCACTAAGCAGGGCGGCCATAGCCCTGCTTTGCTCAGCCATCGCCTCCGCGGTGCCCGGGGCGGAAGATTTCTCGCGCGAAGCGGCCGGGCTTCTTGACCGTTACTGCGTACGTTGCCACCGGGGGGAGAAACCCAAGGGCGGCCTTGACCTGGAGGCGGCGCGTGATCCGGCATCGATTCAAAGGGGCCGCAAGAAGTGGGAGGCAGTGAGCCGCATGCTGCGCCAGCGGGAGATGCCCCCGAAGAAGGCGAAGCAGCCGACTGAGAAGGAGCGTCTTGCCCTGCGCGAAGCCATTGACTCCGAGCTTGACCGTTTTGATTGCGATGGAGCGATCGACCCGGGGCGTCCGACAATCCGCCGGCTGAGCCGCTATGAATACGCCCGTACGGTAAAGGATCTCACCGGGCTCGATATCGAGCTGGCGGCTGATTTCCCGGCTGATGATGTCGGCTATGGCTTTGATAACATCGGCGATGTTCTGTCCTTGCCGCCATTGCTGCTGGAGAAGTACATAGACTCGGCTGAAAACATTGTCGAGAAGCTGTTTTCCACCCTGGCTGCTGAGGGTGCCGGGCTTGGCCACTATGAGGGCGAGGAGGCAGCTCCGCGCAACCTGACTCCGAGTAACCATGTCCGGAGGGCTGGCTCCGACCCGAAGGCTGCTGGCATCTATTCCAACTTCGAATTGTCCGTTACCTACGATGCGCCGGAGTCAGGCGACTATATCCTTCGCGCCCGGGCTTATGGCAGCCAGGCCGGCCCGGAAACGGTCAGGATGGGTTTTCGCATCGACGGCAAGACGGTTGGCGAGGTGTTGGTCAAGGCGGTCTCGGCTTCCCCGCAGATCTATGAGAAGCGGGTCAAGCTTGAGCGGGGCAAGCATCGTTTCGGTGTCGCGCTCCTCAATGATTATGATGGAACGAACAATCCCAACCTCGCTCTTCGTGGTGACCGGAACCTCTTTGTCGACTGGTTCGAGGCCAGGCTGTTTGAAGCGAAGAGGCCCCCGGTGGAGTCGTCCGGGCTGATCGTCCGCCCGCTGCTGGAGGATGGCCGTCCCCACCAGGCCAACCTGAGGAAGACCATCGAGGGCTTCGCCGCCCGCGCATGGCGCCGTCCGCTCCAGCCCGGGGAGCTCGAACGTTTTATTCAGCTCGGCCGCGTGGTATTTGAAGACGATGGCGACCTCGAGGATGCCCTCAGGGTAATTTTCCAGGCCACCCTGTCCTCGCCGAATTTTCTCTTCCGGGTCGAGCTGGATGCCGAACCGGAAAACCCGGGGGCGATTCACCCGGTCAGCCCCCATGAGCTGGCTGTCCGGCTGTCTTATTTTCTCTGGAGCAGCATGCCCGACGCCGAGCTCTTCAGGCTGGCAGCAGATGGATCCCTGGCGGACCCCGGCGTGCTTGACGCCCAGGTCCGCAGGATGCTGCGAGACCCGCGCTCGAGCGCCCTGGCCGGGAATTTTGCCGAGCAGTGGCTGCAGACGCGCTTCCTGGGCGGCTCCACTCCAGACCCTGACGTCTTCCCCGCCTTTGATTCCGCTTTGCGCTCGGCGATGCGGGAGGAAACACGCCTGTTCTTCAGTGCCATCATTCGCGAGGACCGCAGCGTGCTGGAATTCATCGACTCCGACTTCACCTACGTCAACGGCCGGCTGGCCCGCCACTACGGCATCGAAGGGATCAGCGGCGAAGAGTTCAGGAAGGTTTCTGTGGCGGGTACCCCGCGAGGGGGGGTGCTCACCCAGGGCAGCGTCCTGACGCTCACGTCCTACCCGACCCGGACCTCCCCGGTTTTCAGGGGGAAGTGGATACTCGAGCAATTCCTCGGCACGCCTCCTCCGCCCCCACCGCCGGATGTGCCCGAGCTTGAGAGTGAAGGAGGGGAGGCCCTGACCGGATCTCTCCGGCAGCGGCTCGAGAAGCACCGCCGCGACCCGGCCTGCGCGGTATGCCATGACCGCCTCGACCCTCTTGGCTTCGCGCTTGAGAATTTTGACGCTGTGGGCGCCTGGCGTGAATTCGATGGAAAATTTCTCGTTGATGCCAAGGCGGTCTTGCCGGGCGGCAAGCCTTTTGAGGGCCCTGGAGAGCTCAAGAGCCTGCTGAAAAACCGCCCGAAACCCTTTGTTCGCGCCCTTTCTGAGAAGATGCTGACCTATGCCCTCGGCCGTGGGCTCGAATACTACGACAAGTGCAC
>JAYGDV010000520.1:0-1825 GCA_046582735.1 Planctomycetota bacterium | reverse complement strand
TTCGTCCCCCGGGAAGAAGGCGGCCGTTTCGCCGAGGTCCCCGCCGATGCCACACTTGTTTTTCCACTCCTGATGAAGGCTGTGTTTGACAGGCTCGATGCAACCGCATGATAGCCGGCAATGGTTTTCTCGATCTTCCCGACAGCGGACCTGAAAAGGCAGATGTAACCCTGCTGCCCCTGCCGTTTGAGGGCACCGTTTCCTACGGCAAGGGAACGGCAGGTGGCCCCGCCGCGATCCTTAAGGCCTCGCGGCAGGTCGAGACCTGGGACGAAGAGATGGACTTCGACCTCGAAAACCTTGCCTTTCACTGGGCGGCAGAGGTGGCCCCGATAAACAACGAAGACCACGCCGCCTACCTCGACCGCGTCCGGGAAGCAGCCTGCACGGCAAAAAAAGGAAGCTCCATCATTGCCGGGGTCGGTGGTGAACACAGCATCGCCACCCCGCTGGCCATTGCCGCGCTTGGTAAGGAAGACCTCTCGGACCTTACCGTTGTCCAGCTCGATGCCCACGCTGACCTGAGGGACAGCTACGATGGAACCGAGCACTCCCATGCCTGCGTCATGCGCCGCCTTCTCGACAGGGGAGCAAGGGTGATTGCCATCGGTATTCGTTCAGCCTCCCGCGAGGAAGCCGAATACGGCCGCTCCACCGGCAGGTGGGAGCCCTGGTTTGCCTGTCATCTTTCAAGAGCCGGAGAGACCCGGGACCGGTTGCTGGAAAGCCTCGCCGGGCTGGAGGGGAAGATCTACCTGAGCATCGATGTCGACAGCCTGGAGGTGATTCACTCACCCTCCACCGGGACCCCGGAGCCCGGCGGGCTCAGGTGGTGGCAGGCAATGGAATACCTGCGGGTCCTGCTGCAGCCATCTCCCCTGCGAACCCTCACAGGCTTCGATGTCGTCGAGACCGTCCCGTCCCAGGGAACCACGGTCAACGAATTCACCGCTGCCCGGCTCCTGTGCAAAACACTTGCCTATCTCCACAGCCCGGCAGCTGAGCGGGAAAATTGATTCGTGGTCCGGTTGTTGGCCTCTCACCCGGGTTCAGCTACACTGTTGTATTCTCTCCCTGTCTCCGGCGCCCGCGGGACAGGAACTTCTTCTCATGTCCACCAATAAGGTATCCAGGCCCCGCCATGAAACACTCCATCCTGCTCGCCACGCTCCTCCTTGCATGTTGCCTCGCTCACGGTGGGCAGCAACCCAACATTGTCGTCTTCCTCGTTGATGACATGGGCGTCATGGACACCTCCCTTGCATTCCTGACCGATTCAAAGGGCAAGCCCGAGGTCCACCCCCTCAACAAGCTCTTCCGCACTCCCAGCATGGAGCGCCTCGGCGCCAATGGAATCCGCTTCGAGCATTTCTACGCCAACAGCGTCTGCTCTCCCACCAGGGTGTCGATCATGACCGGACAGACCTCTGCCCGCCACCGGACCACCCAGTGGATCAGGCCGGAAGGAAACAATGCCGGCCCCCAGGGCCCGAAGGACTGGCAGTGGAAAGGAATAACCCCCCAGCACAAAACCCTGGCTGGCATCCTCAAGAAAAACGGCTACCGAACCATCCACGCCGGAAAGGCCCACTTCGGACCGAACGGCTCCTACGGCGAGCTGCCCCAGAACTTCGGCTTCGATGTCAACATCGGCGGCCGCGCCATCGGCCAGCCGGGAAGCTACTACGGAAAATCAAATTTCACCCGTGGGAAAAACAAGAGCCGGGCGGTCCTGGGCCTCGAGAAATACCACGGCAAGGACATCTACCTCACCGAGGCTCACACCATCGAGATGAATGCCGAGATCAAGAAGGCTGTCGATGAA
>JAYGDV010000478.1:0-8134 GCA_046582735.1 Planctomycetota bacterium | reverse complement strand
GGGCAGACGAACTTCTCGATGTGCTCGACGATGAGGTCGGTGCCGGTGAAATGGCTGACGTAGGGCGAGCGAAGCGGGTTGTACATGGTGTCGGTCATGTCGCGCATGAGGACGACGTTCTTGCCGTTGCGGGCCATCTGGCGCAGGCCGAAGGGGCGTCCCAGTACGCACATATTGGTATGCACTCCGAGCAGAACGACGTTACTGATTTTCCGGTCCTCCAGGACGCTCCAGACCTCGGAGCCGTTGTCGCTGATGTAGTCGATGTCGTGGATGTCGAGCTTGTCAGTCTGGGATTTCCAGGGGGCTCCCGGGTTGCGCCCCCTCGCTTTGAGCTCCTCAGCCCACTTCTTATGTGCCGCTGGATCATCATCTTCGCCGCCATCGGACTGGTCGATGGGGTATTTTCCGCGGTCTTCTTCCGGGATGTGGCTGCACCAGGAGTCGATGTCCTTCGGCAAGTTCTTTGACCGGGGTGTGGCAAGCACCCTCTTGCGGGCCGGGTGGTTCTTGTAGGGAGCAATGCAGCTGCTGGGAGCATGGATGATGGTGAAGCCCATCCCCCGTGCCTGGTCCAGGATCTTGTTCATGCGGGGAGCCATCTCGCCACCACGAAGCGTGGCGTTGAGGCAGTGGTGGAGATCCCACATATCGCAGACGATGATGGCAGAGCTGCCGGGCGACCAGCTCTCGGTACGTTCGAGCGCATGGTAGTTGCCTGTTCCTTTGCCTGTTTCCTGGCGAGCCCGTAGCTTCAGCTCGATTTTCTTTTTCCCTGTGGCGCCCTGTTCCTGCCCGGGGCAGTCCCCGTGCATTGCCAATACCAGCGTCAGCACGCAGCCGATGATCCCTGTTGCTTTCAGCATTTTCACGGCAGTCCTCACAGTTTCAGGTTGGGTAGGATACGGGTTTGAAGATCCGGCCGTATCCTGCCGCCTTACATCTCCTGCAGGTAGCCGGGTACGGGATGGACATCTTCTCTCAGGTCGCTCCCGTTGGCAACCATGCAGACGGAATCCCAGGCCGGGCCCCGTCTCTTTTCACTGTTTTTCGCTGACAGTTATTTCTCCATCCTCGTTGCGGGATACCAGGAGGGGCCGGGTAAAGACCTCGCCGCGCCAGGGCTCGAGCCCTGCCTGGATGTCTCCACTGGAGATCCCTGCCAGGGGGTCGATCTCGACCGGGCCGCTGGCGGTGACTTCCGCCTCCGCCAGCCAGCGGCGGTGCTCCTGCATGAGGAGCTCTCTGCAGGTCTCCAGCGAGTCAATCCCTGTGGGGTTCTTTAGAGGCGCGAACTCGTGTTCGCGTTTCACCTCGAGGTGGAAGAAACGCTGCGCCAGGCGCAGCGCATCGAAAACGAAAGTTACAAACTGGATGGCATCGACCTTCACGGGGCGGGCGTTACTGTCGATGGCGGTGACCTCTTTTCTCACCGGGTGCAGGGGCATGGATGATTCGACGGATAGGATATTTTCGATGAAGTCCCTGCGCAGCAGGTGGATCCCGATGCTTCCGAGCGCAAATTGGAGCTCGCCGCCCGGGTTCCTGAGAGCGGCTTTCTCTGTGGACAGGTCGGTGTACTCAATCACCTCCGCTATGTCGTCGCGCAGCGCGATGACGCCGATTTTTTCTTCGGGGCCTGTTTTTTCCAGTACCTTCAGGCTCATCTGGCTTTCGGCCAGGTCGTGCAGGCCAATGAAGAGAGGGTCCGCCAGCGCTACCAGCGGGTTGTCTACCTGGAAGTAGAAGATGTGCTCGACCCCCCGTGAGCGGGCATCTTCAAGAGCGCCCGAGTCCCTGAGTGCCGCGTAGCATCCTCCATGGCCGTTGGGGCGGGTTGCAATTCGTCCCGGGTTATCGAGGATCATCCGGCCCTGTTGGTCGAGGATCGGCAGGGAGGCCTGTTTCATGAAGCGGATGTCGGTGGGGGAGATTTTAAAGAAGTCGTTTTCTTCGAAATAGGCCCGGGTTTTTGCATCGGTGGCAGTGCTTGTCATGATGTACCAGGGAATGGAGACCCCGTGGATTTTCCCCAGGCGCAGGATCTTTGCTGCGTGGATCTCAAACAGGGAGCGTTCTGAGAGAGGGGCAATGGGGAAGCACCCCTTGGGCCCATCCCAGCCGAGCCGGCTGCCTCTGCCGCCAGCGACCAGCAGCAGCGCGACCTTCCCAGCAGCGATGATCTCTTCGCCGTGGAGCCGGGCTTTCTGCCGGGTGATGAAGGAAGGCTCCTCTTCAAGCCGAAGGGCGGGGGCGGGCCTGATGTTCCCGGTCTTCCGTGCGGGTTCAGCTCCACGGGCTACGGGCAGTGAGCTGATGAGTTCGAGGTCGATTCCCTCGAGCTGTTCGATGAACTGGTGACGTTCCCCGGCTTCCAGATGGTCCCAAAAGGTGAAGACGTGTTCCTGCCCGGCGGTCCGAAAACATTCCCTCAATTCTCCGGCATTTTTGTCTATATTCTGGTCGTCTCTCATCTTGACAGTTTCCGCTTATTTGCTCATTTGCGTGTTAAGGATACCAAGAAGGCCTTTACAGGCACACCAGCGAGGTGGCGGCAGGCCTGTTTTTCCGGGCAGGGGTGATAAAAGGCCGTTTTCGAGGGAACTTTTTATGGGCCGGGGAAAGATGCAGGGCCCGGCTGCCGCGCCTGGTTCGACGCCTTTCTTTTCCTGCTGTATTCTTCATTGGGTATTGAACGAGGAGAAGAAACGTGAAGAAAAATCCGGGAGAAGCTTGGGGGAAAGAGCAGCAGGCCTCGGAAGTCTGTGAACAGCACACCGATGCTGTCGATTTCATGGTCACCATGATCGGCGCCACGATCTGTTCCAGCGGGCAGGATTACAACAAGGCTCTCGAACGTTTTTTCCCGCAGCTCCAGGCACTCGGTGAGTTGATCGAGGTCTCGAGTCTCGATGAAATCAGCGCCTGCCTGCGTGGAGCCTACTCACCGGGTTAATCGGAGAGGGCCCTAGTCCCTCCCTTTTCAAAACAGCCGGCGGTACTCATCTTGCAGGCCAGCTGGCGGGTGGCCTTGCCGAGCTCGTTCTCAACGGTAGAGAGGAACGAGGCCGGCCCGAGGAGGAGCATCTCATGGAAAGCCCGGGGCAACAGTATGTCACTGCCGATCCTTCCGCTGAGATAGCTGCAGTCAAGCTTGTCGAGCTCCTGGCGGAAACGGTTGTATCTGCGCGTGTGTTCTCCTCCGCGGGGTGAGCGATTGTAGATATAGACGAGCACGACTGCTGAGTCGGCCAGCCCGGCAATCAATGGGAGAGTCTTCTCCCAGCCGGCGAGGTAATCGTAGGGGTCAACCAGGACCAGGTCAGCATCTGTGCCTTGCAGGGCCTGCTCTCCAGAAGAGATGGCGAGTGTCTCGGCACCATCGACAGCGGCCCATTTTTCGATCCGGCCAGGGTCTGAGTCGAAAACCTCCAGCCGCACCTCGAGTCCTCGCGATAGCAGCGCCTGGCGCACCAGCAGCCCGGTGCTGGCCACCTTTGCCTGCTCGAGCCAGTCGCGTTGCAGCTCGATGAAGCCGCAGCTGCCGAGCCACTCGAGCCGCCTTGCCGGGCCTTCCAGCAGGGGGTATTCGGGGGCCCCGCACCAGGGGTCGAGGTAAGCAAGTGGCCCGCTGTCTTTGCCGGCCGGAAGTCGCGAGGCGATGAGCCCGGCCCAGGTTCCCTTCAGGATGTCTCCCCAGTTTCCCGGCTCATACAGGAGACCCAGGTCCGTATTCTCCTGCGGGCTGGCTACACGCCAGGACCAGCCGCCTTCAGTGCCGTTGTCTTTGCCGTCCGCCAATTCCTGGTCTCCTGGAATACAAGGGGGCATTTGTTTTGGACCTGCAATGGGCTAAACTGCCGGGTGCCCGGGACAGTCCACCCGGCTGCATGAGTGCCGATGAAATGACAGCTTACTCTACCAGCTCCGCAGAACGCCTGAATATTGTTGGCCGGGGTTGCGCGACCCTTTCTGTCCTGCTTCTTCTCCAGGGTTTGCTCGCGGCTGCTCCCGGCGGGATCCGGGCGGGAGCAGCGGTTGCCGATATCACCCCGCCGCCGGGCCTGCCCCTGTGGGGTTATGGCGGTCGCAGGGACCTGCCCAGCCAGGAGGCCAGGGACAAGCTCGAGGTCTCGGTGCTGGTCCTGGAGTTCAATCCGGGTGGCGAGAGCTCCGGCGGTGATCCCGCAGAAAAGAGACTGGCCCTCGTCGGCCTTGATATGGGCCGGGCTCCGGCGCGCGCCACCATGAAAAAAATCCGCGCGGAACTGCTCTCGAAGGCCGGCGTCGGGAACCTCTTTCTCGTCGCTTCTCATACCCATCATGGACCCTGCATGGAACTGGAGAAGAACGGCCCCACAGCCGGGTACATATCAACGCTTGTTGAGAAGATCGCTGCGGCTGCGGCCACTGCAGTGAGGTCGCTCAAACCCGCTAAGATGGCGGTTGCGAGCAAGGAGGTCCCTCTCAACCGTAATCGCCACAACCGGCACAAGGACGCTCCAGTCGACAGGATGCTCTCGGTGCTCAAGGTTGTCGGCCTCGATGATTCACCGATTGCCACGGTCGTAAATTATGCTGCCCACCCGACGACTCTCCCGGCTCTCATGATGAAGTACTCAGCCGACTACCCGGGAATTCTCAAGGACAAGGTCGAGAAGGCCCTTGGAGGAACCTGCATCTTTCTGCAGGGAGCCGCCGGTGACTTGTCGGTCAGAGACTCCGGTGGAGGGACTGAGCACTATGCCGCGAAACTCGCCAGGGAGGTCGTTGCCCTGTCGGGTTCAGTGAAGCCGGTGGTACCTGCGAAGCCGGGTCTCTTGATCCGGAATGAAGAGTTGCGTTTCCCTGAGATGCGTCTCGACCTCAAGGACAAGCTGACCTATCTGAAATACTGCCTGGCCTTCTTCAAGGGTTTGGTGGATGCCTATGTGGAGGAGTACACCGAGGGGGTTCGTCCGCAGTTGAGCGTGGCGGTGCTCAATGGAGAGGTCGCGCTGGTGGGGGTTTCGGGAGAGGTTTTCTGTGGCCATGCCCTGCGCCTTCGCCGGGAGGCGGGTTTCAAGTCGCTGCTCTTTCTCGGTTACTGCAACGGCTATCACCAGTATTTCCCCACCCGGGAGGCTGTTGCCCAGGGAGGCTATGGAGCTGATCCTCTGGTTTCCCCGGTGGCGATCGGGGCGGGGGAGCGCATAATGGAGCGAGCCTTGTTTCATTTGCGCAATCTGCGTGGAAAGCGGGACTAGATGACCGAAGGTTTTTCTCTCTTCGATAAAGAAGCGATTCAGCAGCGGGAGGATTCCACCCTCGCTCCCTATGCCTGCCGCAGCGATAGCAGTCGCGGGCGCCGGCATCCTGAACTCGATTCCCGTTTCAGGACCGATTTTCAGCGCGATCGCGACCGGATCGTTCACTCGACCGCTTTCCGCCGGCTTGAGTACAAGACCCAGGTTTTCGTCAACCACGAAGGAGATCATTATCGAACCCGGCTGACACATACCCTCGAGGTTGCGCAGGTCTCGC
This sequence comes from Planctomycetota bacterium, assembly GCA_046582735.1. Lineage (GTDB taxonomy): Bacteria > Planctomycetota > UBA8108 > UBA8108 > UBA8108 > UBA8108. The sequence continues at coordinate 2,611 of JAYGDV010000478.1, read as the reverse complement.
GTTCGATAGCCCGGGCCCTTGGACTCAATGAGGATCTTGTCGAGGCGATTTCACTCGCGCATGATCTCGGGCACCCCCCGTTCGGCCACGCCGGTGAGGATGCTCTCGATGAGCTGATGGCCGACCATGGAGGTTTCAACCATAACGCCCACACCCCGCGGGTGGTGGACGTGCTGGAAAAACGCTACAGCGAATTCGATGGACTGAACCTGTCCTGGGAGATCAGGGAGTCCATCATCAAGCATGGCGATCATTTTGCAGATACCCTGGGTGAAGAGTTTGAGCCTGGTTTGCAGCCTCTCCTGGAGGCCCAGCTTGCCGACCTGGCCGATTCCCTGGCCTACGGCAGCCATGACATAGATGATGGATTGCGGGCAGGATTCATTTCCTTCGAAGACCTGCGCCAGACGAGCCTCTGGGAGGAGGCGGAAGAGGAGGTCCTGGGGCAGCTTGGAGCGGGTCTCGATGCGAAGACCCTTGCAGCCCGGACCGTTTCCTGCCTGATCGATCTGCAGATTCATGACCTCGTGGAGACAACGATTTCCAGCCTGCAGGATCATGGAATCTCCTCGGTTGAGGAGGTCAGAGCCCATCCGGGGCTGCTGGCCGGGTTTTCTGATGAGATGGCCGCCAGGAGGAAGGCGCTGAAGGAGTTCCTCTACAGCAGGGTCTACCGCCATTACAGGACAGTTAAGATGCAGGAGAAGGCCAAGCGCTTCGTCCGGGAGATCTTCAGCGAGTACGCCAGGGATCCCAGGCAGCTGCCGCCGGATTACTCCAGGCAGGTCGAGGAGCAGGGGCTTCACCAGGTGATCTCGGACTATATCGCCGGGATGACCGACCGTTTCTGCCAGGATGAGTACAGACGCCTCTTTCATCCATACGAGAGAATTTGAGATAAGTATGGACGACCGCCCCGAAGATCCTGGAGTTGGACATGAGCAGGGGAAAGCTGGCCAAGACAGGAAAATGACGGAAACAGGTGAAAAAGGGACCTTCGGGGTAGTGCTGGCAGCTGCGGGTGAAGGTGCCCGCTTCGCAGCTGGCGGGGGAGGCTCGAGGAAACAGTTCATGGAGCTCGGTGGTCGGCCGATGATCACCTGCTCACTCGATGTTTTCTCCTCCATCCCGGAGATCCGGATGCTCTGTATCGTGGCTCCGGCGGGGGATCTCGAAGCTCTCGGTGAACTGCTCAGGGCCTGGAGCCCGCAGGAGCCTGGCCTGGAGGTAACCCTGGCAGCAGGGGGGGCGAGCCGGCAGGAATCTGTGAAGCTCGGCTTCGATGCGATCGGTGAGGCCTGCGACTGGATCCTCGTGCATGATGCTGCCCGCCCATTGATAGAAACTGCAGATGTCAGGCGTCTGATGACCGTTGTTTGTGAGCATGGTGCCGCGGCCCTTGGCCATCCTGCCACCGACAGTGTCAAGCTGGAGTCGGCCGGCCTCAGCGAACGGTGCCTCGACCGAGACCGTACCTGGCTGGTCCAGACTCCCCAGGGAGCGAGCGTCGAGAATTTCAGGAAGGCCTATTCTCTTGTTCCGGCGAGGGAGGAGTTCACCGATGAACTCGCCCTGCTGGGGGCCGCCGGAATCTCCGCCCGGCTCGTGGAGGGAAGCCGGGAAAACATCAAGGTGACCCTTCCCGGAGATGATGAGCTGGCCCTCTTCTTTCTATCAAGGCGCGAAGCGGCCAAGGCAGATGGCTGAGCGGGCGCAGGGGCAAACTCAAATTGTGCTGGCCGATCGGGTATAATTTCCCGCTATGTTTCGAATAGGTTCAGGTTTTGACAACCATCGTCTCGTACCGGGCCGGCCCCTGTGGCTGGGCGGTGTCGAGGTTGAATCCGATGTTGGCTGTGATGCCCACAGCGATGGGGATGTGCTCCTGCACGCGCTGACCGATGCCCTGCTTGGCGCGATCGGCGCAGGGGATATCGGGGAGCTCTTCCCCGATACCGATCCCCGGTGGAAGGACCGGGCCAGCTCTCATTTTGTAGCGGAAGCCCTCGAGCGTGTGAGCCAGGCTGGATTCCGGGTCGTCAACGTGGATGCTACGGTTTTCCTCGAAGCGGTCAGGCTTTCTGCCTACAAGCAGAAGATCGCCGCCCGGATCCGGGAACTCCTGGAGCCATCGGGGGCCATTGCCGCCAATGCGGTGAACGTGAAAGCCAAGACAATGGAAGGCTGCGATGCGGTCGGCGAGCTTCGGGCTGTGGCCGCCCAGGTTGCCGTACTTCTTGAGGGCCGTGAATGAGAGCTGTTCCAGACCCCGCCGCTCTTTTGACAGTGATAAAATGGTAAAATCGAGAGAAACCCCTGTTTTTTCTTCCCAGGAGGCCTGGATTCGGGGTTTTCAGGCCTCTTCAAAGGCAGTTAGAGGCAGCATCTGTTTCAGGCCCTCTCTTTTTCTACTAAGTCCTTTAAAATAAACACTTTGTAAATATATTTTTTGTCTTGAAAGGTAGAAGGTGCTCTGTATAATCTCGCTCCCTTATTGTAAAGTTAAGCCGGTAAATAGGCTAGCGTAGCTCAACGGTAGAGCTCCGGTTTTGTAAACCGGGGGTTGTGGGTTCGATTCCCACCGCTAGCTCATGAAACGGTTGACCGCTTT
>JAYGDV010000450.1:0-2076 GCA_046582735.1 Planctomycetota bacterium | reverse complement strand
GTTTCCCACGCGATTGCCGAGGTTATCCGGCATCCGAGGTGGCGCAGCAACCGGGACAATTTTGACATCGCCCTGGTGCGTTTCCAGCGCCCGGTTCGCGGAGTTGCACCGCTTCCGATCTACCGGGGAACCGACGAGCTGGGCTCGGTGATCACCCTGCTCGGGCGCGGTGTTAACGCCACTGGCCTGCAGGGCGAGCGCCGTGCCGCCAGCGATGGCAACCTTCGCCGGGCGACCAACGTCGTGACCGCTGTGAACAATTACTTCATCGAGATTATATTCGAGCGGCCCGGGCAGGACGGAATTACAGATCTCGAAGGCGTCGGGGTCTCGGGCGACAGTGGCGGCCCGGCCTTTATCGACGTCGATGGGGTACCCCATATCGCGGGTCTGAACTCATGGGGCGAGGGCGGTAACGGCATCAGGGTGGGGCAGTATGGCTCCCGGGATTACCAGACCCGGGTCTCCCAGTACCTCGACTGGCTGGACAGTGTGGTTGATTTCCCGGAGCCGGTTGCTGCCGGGGGCTTTGTACGGGGCGATGCTGACACCGATGGCAAGCCGGGGCTTACCGACGCCATCTTTATCCTGGGGCACCTTTTCCGGGGAGGGCGGGCGCCTGCCTGTCTGCCGGCAGCGGATGTCGATGACGATGGAGATGTAAACATCACCGATGCAGTCTACCTGCTCAACTTTCTGTTCATCGGCAACCGGACACCTCCGGCGCCGTTTCCCGGCTGCGGACCCGACCCTACAGCAGACGAGCTGAACTGCGAGACGGTTCCTGCCAATTGCAGGTGACGATCATCGCCCACCATTTTCTTGCCACCGAACAGGGTTCGCCCTTAGGCTTATGGTTCTGGTTGTAGTTGGTTTACGTGGGGCAGAGAGGTCCGCAAGGGCCGGGGGGCAAGAGGGAATGAAAAATACGATCAACCAACGGCGGGCCACGCTCCTGCTGTGTGCCTGTATCATGATGTTTTCCGGGGTCGAGGCGACCGGCCACGGTACGCTCGTCCATCCAATGAGCCGGGTTTACCGCGTGTACCAATCGAATCCGGAGAATCCTGATTTCGCGCTCGCGCGCTCAGCGATCGCCATGGATGGGACCGGCTCCTATTATTCCTGGAACGAGTTGTCGCAAAACATACCAGCCGCGGTACGGGAGGGGCTTCCTCCGGGGTTTGATTATTCGCCCTGGGTAGGGGATGGCCATCTTGCAAGCGGTGGGCGGATCGACCGGGAGTCGTTTGCCCGCACCTATACGGGGCTCGACCAGGTCGATGCAGAATGGCCGGCCACCGAGGTGAGTGCAGGGGAGACCATCGAGGTCGATTTTTTCGCTACGGCTCCGCACGACCCCAGTGTCTGGGACATCTGGATGACGACGAGCGACTGGGACCCTGCCACCGCGCTCAACTGGGAGCAGATGGAATACCTCGGGCGGCCGAGTGTGCGGTTCTCCGAGAATCACTATTACTTTGACCTCCAGGTCCCCCCGGACCGCCGGGGGCGTCATGTTCTCTGGGTTGCGTGGCATAGAGATGATCCCGTGGGTGAGGTGTTTTTTTCCACGGCGGACATCCTGGTGCAGCCCGTGGTGAAGCCCGGTTTCTTCATCAGGGCCGATTCAAACGGCGATGGTCAGCTCGACATCTCAGACCCTGTGCAGACACTTCGCTGGCTTTTCGGGCCCGATGGCCCGGGGCCAGTCTGCATAGACCCCCTTGATGCGGATGATGACGGAGTGGTCGGCCTCACCGATGCGATCTATACCTTGTCGTTTCTCTTCCAGGGTGGGGCGGCACCGGAATCCCCTTTTCCGGATTGCGGGGAAGATCCAACCGGGGATGAGCTTGGCGATTGCGGGAACAACCCGCCGGGTTGTTGAAAGTCGTCCTGTACCGGCTTTGAAACTCCAGTGCGCCGTTTGCTGCAGCATGCCTGATAGCATTCCCTGTTGATCTTAAAATTCTTATATTACGGGCTTTATGGCTTTTCTGCGCCCTGCTGCAGAAAAGCCTGTTTTTTTCGTTATCGATGGTCCCTTCACCACACCGTGAGTAAAGACGACCC
>JAYGDV010000251.1:0-1761 GCA_046582735.1 Planctomycetota bacterium | reverse complement strand
ATGAAGCGCTCCGCGGGCCGGTTTCTTTCAGGGTGTTCAGGGTCCCAGTTGGGGTTTTCCGGGTCGACGTAGAGCGGCCCGCCGCTGGAGAAATACTTATGCAGCCTGTCCCCGAAACGGACCTGGAACTCAGAGTTAGAGCGCAGGCGGCCATACACCTCGGCCACGCCATTGTTCACGTTAACCCTGTTGGTCGACAGATCTGACCGGAGCCCCATCGACCATTCAGAATCCCACATGTAGTACTTGAAACCGGAGGGCTCAACCGGGTTGAAGCCCACCCAGTAATTCTTATTCGGCCAGTCGGTGTTGCCCACGTAGAGGTTGGTGATCATATAGTCGATGATGTTGTCAACATCGACATACTGGGGGTAATTCGGGTTAGGGGAACCATCGGGATTGCGGCCCTGGATCCGCTGATAGGCAGCATCATTTCCCAGTCCCCCGCGGGCGAGGCTGAGCATCTGGTTCCAGGCACGAGTACTGCCATTGGTGGTGGAGCCATTCGAATAGGCATCCCAGTCTTCCTTCTCTCCACCGAAATAAGTGGAAGAAAAGGAGTGATCCGGACGCTCAACAGCATTGTAAAGCCCCCAATAGGCCCCATTGATATAGACATGCAGAAAGCGCTCGTGTGAGGCGACATTGCCCATGGCAAGAACCGTCTCGCGACCGAAGGAGTCACGAATATAGAGCGGATCATCGCCGGCGCCGCTCCACTGCCAGCCATCATTTGAGTTGGCCCGCAACACGATAGTGTCAAGACGGTCGCTGGCATCGTCGCCGAAGAGAGGATAGCGGAGCTTCGAGTCGCCGTAGATTTCCCGGAACAGAAACCGCAGTGAATGCTTCTTGGTCAGCCCGTGGCTGCGAAAGGCCCCGCCCTGGATCCTGATGCCGCAGTTGACCTGGAAACCCTCTTCGCCATCGGGATGGATCAGCTCGATCGAGCTGCGCCGCTCCCAGCCCCTCCCTCGCGAACCGGAGTTCGTGTAGATGCCGCGGGAACCGAACATCTCCTCGGTGTTCATGACGACCGAGATCGTCGGAATCGACAGGAGGTCATCTCGGATCGTCGCGGCGTAGCGGCCGCCAAAACGGTCACGCCCACCCTGGCCGATCACGTCCGGGTCCATCCCGTAATCTGCCGAGGTGCCTCCCCAGCTGCGCGGGAAGCCGCGGGCAATGGTCGCCGCCGAATCCTGCTCGACGATATCATCGAGAAAAATGTAGGTCTGGGTGTCGATGTTGGTCGATTCCAGGCCCTCTCGCGTCGCCATGGCTCGCAAGGTGGTGGTACGGTCAACCAGTATGGGCCCATTGTAAACACTGCCGGCCCCGGGGCCGGGCTCACTTCCATCGAGCGTATAGCGGATAACGGCTCCCTCGGTCTCGCTCAGGATCTCGAGTTCGAAAGGTTCAGAGTAGAACCCCCGGTCAACACTGAAGCTCGTATCGGCAACGAAACCGGCAAAACCATCGGCCTCGTTCGCCCCACCCGGTGTTGGCGTCTCAAAATACCGCGCGGCCAGGTCCAGGATGCCCTGGCCTGTCAGCTCGGCGCTGATCAGGAAGTCGTCATCCTCAGCGCTCCTGTTGAGCCCATGAATAGCGAGTACGTTCTCCCCTTGCCGCAGGAGCTCGCGGCTCGCCGTAATGACAATATCCTCGAAGACAATCGCGCGGGAATCATCCCGAGCCTCGACCGCCACCGAATTCCAGGCGGCAACCTCCGGGGCATTGCGGCTGGCAACCTCGGTT
>JAYGDV010000225.1:0-3033 GCA_046582735.1 Planctomycetota bacterium | reverse complement strand
CTTGCTCACTTCGCCATCGCTGGTGATGACAAGAAGTGGTTCTGGGCCGAGGCAGCCATCGATGGAGACACCGTTGTCGTCAGGTCTGCGGATGTTCCCAGTCCCGCAGCTGTTCGATATGGATTCAGCATGAATCCGGCGACAGCTAACCTCTACAATCGGGAGGGGATTCCCGCCAGCCCGTTTCGCACCGACAGTTGGCCCCGTCCCAGCGAAAACCTGGAATGGATCGCCATTAAAGGTAAAGCACCGCCCAATTCTGTCCCCGGGTCGGGAACAGAGCTGGTCATCCTCAACAAGCGGGATATCAAGGTGAAGGTGTTCTGGGTCCAATATGGTGGAGGTTTGAAGTTTTACGGAGAGCTCGATCCTGGAGGAACCCGCAAGCAAAACACCTTTTCCAGCGCCAGCTGGGTCATAACCGACGAAAAAGACACGGCCCTGGGTTATTTCAGAACCACGAAAAAGCGAGGGATAGCAGTGATTCCACCGCAATAAGGGTTTTCAGGAACCTGTAGATTCAGGGTCTTGAGCAAAGCCGGTTGCTTGGTTAAAATAAAGGTAAGAGTAAGGATTCTTCTAGAGCGGCAGGACACAGCATGATGAATCTGGATTATTCCCGGCGGGGTTTTCTGAGGTCGAGTGTCGGCGTTGCCGGTCTCACTGTGCCGACCATTCTGAAACTGCAATCCCAGGCTCTTGCCGGAGCGCCAAAGGCCAAGTCCTGCATCGTGCTCTACACCTGGGGTGGGATGAGCCACTACGAGTCGTTTGACCCCAAGCCGGATGCCCCTTCAGAGGTTCGCGGCGAGTTCAACTCGATTCCGACAGCCACAACCGGGATCCGCTTTTGCGAGTATCTTCCCCTCCTCGCTAAGCATTCAGACAAGCTGGCCATCGTCCGGTCGCTTTATCACGACCAGGGCGGCCACCAGCAGGGAATGTACACCAGCCTGACCGGGCACAAGCCCGAAGGCGGGATCAAGGCCGGCAAGCGAACCAACTGGCCATCTCTTCCCGCCATGCTGGGCCGTTTTCAGGAGGCCAAGGTCGGCACCCCGAATGCCATCCGAATGCCCTACTCGATGTACGACAACGGCACCCAGATGGCCGGGGAAGATGCCGGCTGGCTGGGGTTCAACTACGACCCGATCCTCATCAAGACTCCGGCCGGCAAGCCTTTCAGAGGCGTTACGAGGTACAACGATCCTGAGCTGAATCTGAAGCTGAACCTTGAAAAAGAACGGGTTCTGACCCGGCGCGCCCTGCTGGAAAACCTGGAGCAGGATCTCAGGCATCCGGCATCAATCGAATCGGAATACGACCAGTTTGATCATTTCCGCAGGATGGCGACTGACATGTTGCTGGATTCTCCCGTGCGGGAGGCCTACGACCTCGAACGCGAGGATCCCCGAATCCGTACGATGTACAGTGATCACATTTGCGGCCAGACCCTGCTGCTTTCCCGCCGGCTTGTCGAGGCCGGGGTGCCGGTGGTACAGGCCCTGTGTTCGGCCGGAGACCTTGCAGGTGGAAGTGGAGACAATTGGGATACGCACAAGGGACACTTCCCGAAGATGAAGGAACGCCTGCTGCCGGTTTTCGACCGCGCGGCCTCCGCTCTCCTTACCGATCTTGAGATGCGCGGCATGCTCGATGAAACCCTGGTTGTTTTCCTCACCGATTTCGGACGAACGCCGAAGGTGAACGGTAACGGCGGACGCGACCATCACCCGGGAGTCTATTCCATGGTGCTCGCCGGTGGCGGAATCCAGGGTGGGCAGGTTTATGGATCCAGTGACTCCAACGGCATCAGCCCCGGCACCGATGCCTGTACCCCCGCTGATTTCCACGCCACGGTATTCAAGGCGATGGGGATCGATCATCACGCGGAGCTGGAGGATCGCTTTGGGCAGCCATTCCGGATCTGCGAGGGCAACCCGCTGCCGCTGTTTTGATGAGCCGGTTTGAGGGTTGCCGGGGGAGCCTTCCCTGAACGGGCAGGGTTTTTCATAGATGGCCGAGGCTGTTCTTTACTCATCGGAGCGCTGGTCTTCGCGCTGATCGAGAACTCTGCCGCTGCCGTCTTGCCGATTGATGTGGTCGGGAATGTCTAATACCCTGCCCTGCATGGGTTCACCTGCTCGACGCTTTCATCCTGCCACGGTCCTGGCGGTCGGCTTCTTCTTCCTGCACGCTTTCGTCTGCGGGATCGAGCCCGGTGATTCGATCCGGGCGAGCGGGAAGGAGGCCTCCCTTGCGGCATTTGAAGTTCGCGAGGGGTTCAGGATCGAGCTTGTCGCCGCCGAGCCGCTGGTAATGGACCCCGTGGCGATCGACTGGGGCGCAGATGGCAGGCTCTGGGTCGCCGAGATGGCTGATTACCCCATGGGCATTGACGGCAAGGGAAAGCCGGGGGGGCGGGTTCGTTTCCTGGAGGACACCGACGGTGACGGCCGCTATGACAGCTCGGTCCTTTTTCTTGATGGCCTGAATTTCCCGACCGGTGTCAAGGCCTGGAAAGATGGCGTTCTTGTTACCGTGGCTCCTGAGATTCTCTTTGCACGGGACACAAATGGGGATGGGAGGGCGGATGTTCGCGAGGTTCTCTACAAGGGGTTTTCAGAGGGGAACCAGCAGCTGCGGGTAAATGGCCTGCGGTGGGGGCTCGACAATTGGCTCCATTGCGCCAGCGGGGCCCATCATGGAGGCTACGCCAAGGGCAATAAGGTTACCTCTGTGAAGACAGGAGAAACCATCGTGCTTGGCAGCCGGGATTTTCGTATTCGTCCCGGGCCCGGGTTGCTGGACCCGCAGTCAGGGCCCTCGCAGTTCGGCAGGAATCGTGATGACTGGGGGAACTGGTTTGGTGTCCAGAACAGCCATCCGCTCTGGCATTATGTTCTGCGCGACCATCACCTGCGCAGGAACCCTTACTTCGTATCACCCAATCCGAAGAACCAGGTGGTGACGCCGTCAAACCCGCGTGTTTACACCGCCAAGTCGCCGCAGAAACGCTTTCACTCCTTCGAG
>JAYGDV010000144.1:0-3264 GCA_046582735.1 Planctomycetota bacterium | reverse complement strand
AGTTGCCGGGAGACGCTTCGCAGCCAAGCGTCTCATCAGCGGCATCGATCCCACATTCGGGATAGGGCGCCGGGGGCTGCCTGCCGCCGAGAAACAGGAAGCCCAGGGTAAAGGCCGCATCTGAGATATCGACCCGGTTGTCGCCATTGGCATCGAGAGCGATCTGGCAGGCCGGCTCACGCCCGCCCTGGAAGAGATACCGCAGGGTGAAGCTCGCATCGGAAATGTTGATGTCGGTATCGCCGTTGGAGTCGCCGCGAACGAACTGCACGCCGGCAGGCTCCTGGCAAATCTCAGCCTCGGAGCAATCACTGTCCTCGCAATCAACATCTCCATCCCCATCATCGTCGGCGTTGTTGTCGCAGATCTCGGAAGGAACAGGCCCGGCCCCGTCCCTCAGATCGATGTAGGTCAACCGCCAGCTGTCCTGGATGCCGCCGCTGAGATCCGGCGGGTGGACACCATCGACGAGCGGGGTGTAGGTGTCATTGATCATATCGTAGGTGCCGAAGAAACCATGGGACTGCAGGGACGAACCATTGGCTCCTATGAGACGCCCGGAGATATAGAGTGTCGTACCCTCGGTATTGACCTGGATGTCGCCCGCGTCATTCTGGATCGACCTCTGGTAGTTGACGTTGCCGATCCGGACACCGGGCAGGGTGGCCACCCGGGTATCGCGCCCCACGACATCGAGGTCGAGCGCGTAGACCGTGCTGCCGTCGCCCGGTCCGCCGTAGAGAATCCCGTTGCCGTCGAGCGCCCCGTTGTAACCGGTCCAGCGCGAGGTGACGTAGCCGGGCTGAACAGGCGTGTCCCAGGGACCGACGGACATGTCTCCGTAGATCCCGTTCCAGGTTATCTTCCAGATGCCGCCGTCGTGGTTGATCTCGTAGACCGAACCATCGTAGAGGTATCTCTCGCGGTTGCCTCCGTTTCTCGCTCCCCCGATATGGCCCCAGTCCGGCGGATTGTGGACGGAGTTGGTGTCAAAATCGAAGCGCACCGTCTCCAGCTGGCCGCTTAGATGCCTGTTCCAGACGGTACCATCGGGCGCGCCGCAATAGCGTCCGAAGGCCAGGCCCCAGTCATCGATGTCAGATGACGGGTTCGGAGCCCCGGCAAGCGCGTCCAGCAGCACGATCTTGTAGGCGGCGTTACCGTCGGGACCGTTGCTGGCGGTGATGACATAGCCGGTGTTGCGGTCATAGTAACCGCCGCCGCAGTGAGTTCTGGAGATATGCGGCTCGTTCAGGCCATTGGAGGTACTGAAGGTGAGATCCGCCAGGTCGTAGATGCGGTCTTCAGCATCGTAGGCGTGAAAGATCAGGTAGTGACTGTCGATGGCCAGGTTGCCACCAAGCACTGGAGCAGAAGCCAGCAAAACCAACGCAGTTATCGCAGGAAGCTTCTTCATAACCAGATCCCTTCGATTGAGAACCCGGGGAATCCAGGAGTTGGTCCCCGTTCCTTGATCAGAAACCCGTCAGCACAGCCTCGCCAGGCTTCGACCCGAAGCCTCCGTAGAACCAGTGTAACGCCCCATCAGAGGCGAATACAAACTTTGCTTGTCCCCCCTGCAGATGCCGCCTCCTCAAGGGCAGGACTGATGGGCGGCGCAGTCAAGGCCTTCGCCGCCCGGGTCTTCGCCACAGTCGGGCCAGGGTGCGGGCGGTGGGGTCCCACCGGAAAAAAGGAAACTCAGCGTGTAGATTCCATCGGTCAACTGGAGCTCTTCGTCATCATCGGAATCGGCAGCGTCAAGACATCCGGGCGCCACACCTCCAAGAAAGAGATAGTTCAGGATGGTGATCGCATCGGTCAGGTCGATAGTTCCATCGTCATTTCCATCGCCGCGAAGAAAGCTCGCGCCGGCTGTGGGATCAACAACCCGGTCGGTGAAGACGAGCCTTTCCACAGCGCGCAGCCGATCGGCTCCATCCCTGCCCCGGATCGTATCTCTTACCTCGACAACGCCGGCCCCCGTCGTTACGGCGTATTCGGAGGACCGGCCGCTGAAAAGTACCGAATCCACTCCCCCTCCCCCATCGATACGGTTGTCCCCGGAGTTACCGGCAAGAGTGTTGTCGAGGGAATTGCCGGTGAGGCTGGAGTTACGGGTTCCACCCAGCCTGACATTGGTGAGGTACTGTGATTTGTGGGTATATGGAACAGCCGGATTACGAGCCAGGGTGAACTCGCTGTTCCAGGACCCGGCGACGGTCAGAGACGCCTCGAGATGAGGCGGCAGGAAGGCGAGCATCGCGGCCACCCCGGCTGGGTCACCCGCCTCGATGGCTGCACGCGTGTTGTAGCGATACTCACCGCCAAACGAATCGCCACCGCGGTCGTGGGCCCACATGCCGTAGTAGACATCGATGATGCTGATGATGTACTCGAAGGGCCGGTCCGCCCTCGGCAGCTCGCGGGTTGGAGGAGGATCGTAGATCCCCGCCGCGATGGCCGCGTTGGTGGCGGCGGTGATCCTTGAATGAAAGGCCGGCAGCACCGGCTGGATCCCCGCTCCATGCACCAGGTGAAAAACCTCCTCGAGCGTCGCATCGCGCAGCGTGTTGTTGACGTAGTCCCGGCTCCCCTCCACCACCGATTCAGAGGCGTAGAGATCCTGGAAAAACAGGTCGACCTTGCCGAGACGTCCATCGATGGCCCTCTCGGCCGCCGACTCCGAGTTGAAGTAGACCAGCGTCGCATCTAGGTTCGCCATCGAGTTGGCCACCGCAGTCTTGTCGCTGCCGAACTCTGTCCCAGGCGCATCGGTGATGTAGAAGCGCAGAATCTCCCGGGCTCGCACCCCCATCTCATTGGTAACCTGGTTCTGCAGCAGGAAGTGAATGGCACCGCCGTTGGGAGCGATGATCCTGGTGTAGCGGTCAAAGGTCGACCGAAAGACGGAATGGACCCTGGCCGGAAGCGCCACGATTCCGTCAGCCGATTCCGAGATATCGATATCGTCGGGCAGATTCTGGGCGCCAAGAGTTCCGCCAAGGAGTACCAGGGCAAGGAACACTGGCAGGAAAACCGGTGCTGCAGCCGGGTTTGGACGTTTGAAACCAGTCATGAATGGCCTCTTAACAGCAGGAACGGCGGGTGGATCGACTCCCACCAATCCTACCAGTTCAAAGCTCCATTGCTCTGCGCGAATGATTCCGTTTCCAGTCCCATGTTGTTGAGCATGGTGACAAAGAGGTTGCACAGGGGGGCGGTGTCACCCTTCTTGCGGGCGACGTAGCGGCCATGCCTGTA
>JAYGDV010000104.1:0-2452 GCA_046582735.1 Planctomycetota bacterium | reverse complement strand
AGCGCCAGGCCATCCCGGGGCGGCTTGACAATCAGGTGGGTACTCAACAGGAGCAGCTCTCCACAACCCAGCGCCTCTGCCGTGTTGGCGAGAAGTCTCTTATCGCGAGCAAGCTCGAGCCAGGTCTTCCAGTCAGGCGCGTGGATATGGGGTTCGACCAGCGATTCCAGCCTGCGGTTTCCCGGAAGCTCCTCGATCATCCTGTCAAGCGACAGGCGCAGCTTCGCGATCTCCCCGGGAGAAATCACTCCACGCTGAACACAATGCCCCTCCTCTGAATAGAGAGCCGGATCCTGGTTTGCTGAAAGCCGCTCACTCATCATGCGGGCATGGTAACAGCCGGGGGCGAAGCTGTCGATGCAGGTCGCAAAAGCGGCTCAAATCTCCGTGAGCCGCTCTTTTGAATCACCGAAGCTGTCGAGCCGAATGCCGAGCTTGTCCATCATCGACAGGTACATGCTGCACATCTTACGGTTGGGCTTGCCCCTGTAATCGAGAACACGGCCGCTCTCGAGCTTGCCGCCAGCGCGGCCCAGAATCAGAACGGGCAGTTCGTTGGCGTTGTGGGAGCCGGTCAGCATGCTGGAGCAGTACAGCAGCATCGAGTTGTCAAGCAGGGTGCGCTCTCCCTCCTGGATCTTATCGAGCCGCTCGGCGATATAGCCAAGGTTGGCGAGGAAAAACTGGTTTACCTTGAGCCAGTCCTCGGTATCGCTGTGCGAGAGGAGGTGGTGAATCATGTAGTCAACCCCGAGATGGGGAAAGCGCAGGGCGGAGTGGTCATTGTTGAGCTTGAGGGTGGACACCCGTGTTGTATCTGTCTGGAAGCCGAGCACGAGGATGTCGCACATGAGCTTCATGTGCTCCTTGATGTTCTGCGGCATCTCATCAGCAGGCCGGGGCAGGTTCGGCTTCTCGAGCGTGGGACGCCAGCCCTCGAGACGTTCATCCTTTCCTGCACGGCCGATTCTCTGTTCGACCTCCCTCACAGAATCCATGTACTCATCGATCTTGCGTTCATCGGAGCGGCTGACCCGCCTCACCAGGCCCCTGGCCTGGGAAAGGACCAGGTCGAGGACACTCTTGTCGCCGGCCTCCGAAGAGTCCTTGAACAAGCGATCGAAAGCCAGCGCGGGGTACAGTTCCATCGGTGTCGGGGTCGTGGGTGAGCTCCATGAAATGTGGGAACTGTAGAGCATGGAATACTCCCGGTGAACCGATGAGTTCGATGCTTCACAGCCCAGCACGAGGCTCGGCACCTTTGTCTTGCGTCCGTTCCGCTGGGCAACGACCTGGTCGATACTGGTGCCGGAGCGAATTTCTCCTGCTGAGGAAAGAGGCGCCCCTGAAAGCAGGTTGCCGGTCTGGGAGATGTGAATATTTCCCTTGAGAGCCTCGGGATTGTAGAGGCCTCGAATGAAGAGCAGCTTCTCCCTGACAGGCTTGAGGGGTTCGAGTACCCGCCCGAGCTCCATATCCCCGCCCTTGCCCTTCGCCCACCACTCCTTGCCGTGAAAACCGTTCCCCGAAAACAGGCAGGCCAGGCGCACCGGCGCATTCGCCCCCGGGGCCTCCCCCGCGATTGCGGAAACGGATTCGAGCCAGGGAAGGGCCATGCTGACGCCCAGCCCCCTGAGAACCGTGCGGCGGGAGAGTGTTCTTCCGCGATGGCGTGGTTTTTTTCTACTCATCGGTTTTCCTCTACTCATCGGTTTTCCTCTACATGGTCTCTGCCCCGATGATAGCGGAACTGGCGGCTCTTTACCAAGGTCAACACCGCCCGGCTGATACGGTCGTCTTTCTCATCCAGGGCCGCACTCATCTTTGCCATGAGGAGCTCATCGGAGAGCCCAACTGATCTGCCAAGTGCGTAGCCCACGAGTTTCCGGCAGAACTGGCGCCGGAATTCTTCTCCTCGCCGCTGAAGCAGGTAGGCGCGCAAGCCTGCAATTCCTTCGAACGTGGTCCCATCGCGGAGCGTGGATTTCAAGTCAACCGGGTGGCCGGCGCTGTCTTCTTCCCGCCTGCTCCCAATCGCGTCGTAGGCCTCGAGGGCGAAACCGTAGGGATCGATCCGCTCATGGCAGCCCGAACATTCAGGCAGGCTGCGGTGCTTCTCAACCAATTGCCGAACGCTCAGGCCCTCGGCTGCCGCCGCATCGGGAATCTCCGGAACCGTGGCCGGGGGATCGGGCAGCTTCTCGCCCAGCAGGAACTCGACGATGAAATTGCCCCGGAGAACGGGACTCGTCCTCGAGACCCCTGACTGGGTGGCGAGGATCGAAGCGAAACCGAGAATTCCTCCGCGGCCGTGCCTTCTCACCCCTTCGACCCTGCGCCACTGCTCCCCCTCAACACCCGGGATCCCGTAATGCCGGGCCAGGCGGGCGTTGAGAAAGGTATGGTCTGCATCGAGAATACTCCGGAGCGATCCATCCCGCTGGAAGAGGTC
>JAYGDV010000572.1:0-7322 GCA_046582735.1 Planctomycetota bacterium | reverse complement strand
CTGAACACATAGACAAAACGCATGGAGTCCTGGCTCGACTCCATGGACTTACTTCCACTGGAACCGTCCTCGAGCTTCCAGTGCATCTCGACAATCCTGGGAGAACCCCGCAGGACGCGTACAGCAACAGACAGATCATCTCCAACAGCCACGAACTCCGGAGTTCCCTCCTCGATCTCCAGCTGGATACTCTTGGGCCAGTCCACCGACCTGTAGAGAAGCACATTTCTTTGCAGCCAGATTGAAGCGAGATCCGGCTGCCAGCTCGCCCCGGCTCCGATGACACCTGCCGCCAGGCAGAAGAGAGCGAGAGTCAACTTCAGGCGCCTGAGATCAAGGACCTTGCCGGAAAGAAGCGACCCGGCCCCGGACTCAACCTCCTCGACCACAGAATCAAGCAGCGCCCGGGAGACGTCCCTCGACCCGGCGCTCTCACCGCTGCACAGCTCAACCGCGGTCACCAGCGCCTGGTTCAGCTCCGGATTGGCCTCCTCGACAAGCATCGCGAGCTCCGGGTCCTCCAGCTTGCGCGAAAGCGGGGCTATAACTCCCCGCACGAGCAGGCAAATAAACCCGAAGGAAGCCCCAACGAGAAAAACCAGCCTGACCTGGAACGGCAGTCCCCTCGACGGGCCGGAACCTACCAGGTTCAGGAAATAATCAAGCCCGAAAGAAACCAGCAAGGCGAGGGCCACGATCGAGCCCAACCGTAAAAGTCCACGCAGGAGTGAAACAATACGGATCTTCCGGCGGAGCAGGGCAAGGATCTGCAAGCTCTGCCGCGGCGTTTTTCCGGGTGTTGAGGTCGAACCTGTCAAAGGATCAGTTTTCCGTGATCGGCAGATACTGGTTGGGATACTGCAGGATGATGGACGCCATGGCTGTTGCATAGTTGGCCCCCACCAGGTCCGTCCACCTGCCATCCGACTCCTGCAACAGGAGCAGGTCCTGCCTTACTGTATCGTACCAACGCTGCCAGAAGGCGCCGCCTTTCTGAAAGGCTGCCTGGACGGCGTAGTATTGGAAATAATAATAATCAAAGGTGTAGCGAGCCTCGGCCCGCAGGGGACGCTCCCGCCAGATGTAACGAAGTCCCTCGTTGATCTGGAAGGCATCGTACTCTCCGGCGGTGTAAAGGGTCGTCACCCCTGCTGCTGTCAAGGCTGGAGTCCAGCGACTGTGAACCCCCCTGAACTCGAGACCCAGCTGGTAGGTAAAAGCCCCGACCCCGGGGACGAAGCTTTTTTTCACATAGTTTACAGCCTTGTCGATCGTTCCCGATGGGACCTCGATGCCGGCGTTACGGGCAGCGCGAAGAGCCATCATCTGGCAAACCGTTATGGACATATCTGAATCCTGCGCACCGGGGCGGTACCGCCAGCCTCCCTCCGGATTCTGGGCGTTGACAATCAGTCGAATAGAGCTCTTCAGGGCTCTTTTCATCCTGTCGGTATCACGGTAAGACCCGGTCCCGTAGGCCTCGGCCAGGAAGAGAGTGGCGAAGGCGTGGCTGTACATACGTGAGCCATTGGCGCTGATGAAGCCATTGGCAGGCGACACCCGGCTGATGACATATTCGAGAGCTTTCTCGAGCACCTCGCAGTAGGTGACTTTTCTGCCCTTCTTCATGACATAACCGGCAGAGCCCTGCCCGGGCAGAACACCGTGGGCCAGGAAGGCTATTCCAGCAAGACCGGTTACCCCGACATGTGGAGCAACAGTTCCCCGGTAGGTCATATGAACCTTACGGCCAACCCTGTCTGTCCAGGAGCCATCGGGGTTCTGCTGCATAGCCAGGAATTTGAGCCCCTTTTCAATCGCCCCCGCTGTAGAAGCATGAACCCCACGCGCCAGTGGCTTTGACTTCACCCGGGGAGTTGGAGCCTTCTTTTCCGCCTGCGAAAACGCCTGGCTCCCTGGAAGCAGAGCGATAGCAAGCAGCAGCGAGAAACGCAAAAAAAGCGGCCTGGAGAAATGATTGAGGAGTTCTATTAACAGTTTTCCGCTGTCCATCGGGAACATCCGGGATGAGCCTGAGGCCTTGCTGTAACTACCTTGGGGATTTTACCGCCAATGGTACGTAAAATCCTTCGAATAAAGGCTTTTCAGACTCTGGGTGCCCCCTTTAGCGTCAGAATGTAGGGCCACTGAAGGCCGAGAGCCAGCTCTGGGAGGAAATGATAATCTGGCCACCACCGATATGCGGACTGCCCACCTGGAAAAGTCTGCCGGCAACTGTCTCCCTCGACAGTAACTTGAGACGCTTTCTCAAGTCAAAACCAACTGTCTCAAGCTGTCCCCGGCTGGCGTAGAGTACGCCGCTCGAGGTCAGGAGCCCCCTGGCCTGGATAGAATCCGGTTGCCAGACAAGCGGAGAACCAATGCGGGAAACCTGCGGCAGCCGCGACAATCTGTCGATCGTCTCATCCTGCCCCCCGGCCTGCTTCCTGCCGGCCGGAATCGAACGAGGCAACCTGCCAGGCAACTCTCCCGCCGTGTTGAGCGAAGAGATATCGAGGGCGAAAACCCCATCCCTTCCTGAAAAATACAATCTTCCCTGGTGAGCCCCCAGGAGGTCGCGAAGATCGCTGGCAGAATTGTCATAGGTCCAGAGGATCTCCCCTTCCCTGCCGGCACCTTTCGGCCCCCGCCCGGTATCGATCGCAAGGAGATACTGTGAATCTCTCGGGGCCACAATCAGCACATTGCCAATCAGCAGGGGAGAGTTGAGCCCCCAGTGAAGCTCCCTCATGCGGGGAAACCTCCCCACTGTCGGAGGGGGCTTAATGTAATCATAAGCTGTCACCCACAACACCTTTCCACTGCGGCTTTCGATTGCGGCCACGGCTCCGAGATTCGAGAGATAATAAAGGACTCCGTCCTTCTCGGTCAGGAACGAGGCGAAAGGTTCCCGGCCCAGCTCACCGAACATTGTCTGTTCCATCTGCGCAGAAGAGACAGGAGCTTCCCAGACGGTCTTCCCGGTGCGCAGGTCGAGTGCCCGCACCAGGCTGTTGATATATCCATCCTGCTTCCAGCCACCGGCAAAAGCGAGCCCACCACGAACCAGCACGGGAGAAGAATAGCTGATCTCCGCCGGGATCTCATTGGGGCCGTAGATGTCCTGCTGCACGGAATCACGCAGATCCTCCGTACGCCAGATGAGCTCTCCACTCTTGCGGGAAAAAGCCGCCAGTGACCTCGTTGGAATACTGACCGTTATGTCATACCCCATGTAATGGCGGCGTCTGGAAAACCCCGCGATGTAATGCGACAACAGGACCTCATCGGGGAGCTCCTGCAAGCCGGAGAATCGATCCGCAACGCCAGCGCCCTCCCTGCTCCAGGAAGTTACTGTGTAGAACGCCGAGTCGCTCTGTTCGCGGTACCTTCCCCTCAAACCGGAAGGGGTCGGCTTGGGAATCTGGCGCAACAGTTTCCCCACCCCCGGACGTGCATCGATCTCGTAGATGCTGTAGACGCCGGAGAGAAAGACGGTATTGCGCCGTACAAGC
Source organism: Planctomycetota bacterium (assembly GCA_046582735.1). Classification (GTDB taxonomy): domain Bacteria; phylum Planctomycetota; class UBA8108; order UBA8108; family UBA8108; genus UBA8108. The sequence continues at coordinate 3,807 of JAYGDV010000572.1, read as the reverse complement.
GGAATAAACGGATAATCAACTCCACGTGGCTGAAATATCTTCCCGCGAGCCAACCCACCGTTCAGCAGCGGATCATAGTTATCTGCTATGGCAACCGTTGAGGCCCAGTCGAGACTTTTCCAGGATGCTTCCAGGGGACCACCAGGAAGATCCGGAAGTCCGCCGGCACCAAACCTCGGCGATGCCGCCCCACCGGGAACCTCGCCTCCCCAGTAGCTTTCCTGGATATTGCCTGCCTGCACCGGCAGAACCTCCTGGAAATCGGCCTTTTCAAGTTTCTTAAGAACGACTCCGTAGCTCTCGAATACCGCTTCTCCTGAAGTCCGGCAGAAACCGGCGTAGCGCTCCTTCTCATGGTTGAAAAGTTCTGATCTTCCACCGTGGCGGAGGCAGGTCAGTGCCTTCTCCACCAGCCGCAGGATCGACTCCGACGCAGGCCCATCCCTTGCGGTGTCTTCCAGAACCGCCCTGTATCCCACCCATGCCTTATCGTAAAAGCCTGCCTCAAAATCCAGGTCAGCTTTTAATTCACGGGCAAAAAGTCCCGGCTCTGTAACCGGGTAAAGCCTGCAGACATCATCGAGAACCGCCCGGTCTCCCTCTTGCCGGTATCGTTGAAGGAGTTGCCTGGCAGCCTCTGTGTAGAGCTTCCGGTAGACTCCGCGCGCCTGCGCGGGAAGCATGCCGAGGATAAGCCTGGCGGCACGGGCCACCTCGATATAACGCCCCCATTCCCTGTCAATTTGAGCAGCTTCCTGGAACCTCTGAACCAGCGGCCTGGGGAACTGGCCGGGACGAACAATGATCGGGCCACGGGGCGGGCGGGCAGGTGGCGGCTTGACGGCCTGTTTGCGGGAAGGAGAAGCAAGCAGCGCTTTGAGGCGGTCAAGATCCCCCACCGATACCGGCATCCGCACCATCCCGCTCTTTTGAGAGCTGATGAGACCCTGGAGAATCCGAACGCCTGTGGAGTAATCACTCCGGCCGACTGCATCGAGTGCCTCGAGAAGATTCGACTCCCACTCTCCACCGGCCCCGGCAACCAGCACCTGCTCACGAGCCAGCAATTCCACCTGGCAGTTCACCAGGATTGAGAGGAAAACTGCAAACGCCCACCGGTATCGCGGCGAGGTTATTTTTCCGGGGTTTTGTACAAACACCATCTCGTACTGCCTGCTAATGGATTTGATCCGCTGAAACTATCTTATCTTCCTCTTGGACACTTCGCCCACATTACTTTAAAGCCGATGAAGCTGCTCAAACCAGGCGCACAGCCTTGCGCAGTATCCACTCAATTGCGAGAAGCGAGACGATCAGCACCACGACCCACCACTCATCCCAGAGGTTGTCAGCCTTCGCCGGGCGCTCGTTTGTATGGGTAATTCCCTGCACCTTTTCAACTGCCTTCATGATATCGGGAAAGTCAAAGTAGGCCCCGCCGGACAATTTGGCAACCTGCTGGCCGAGGGTACGGTTGAGACGAGTATCACGGGCCTCCAGGGCAGGAACCTCCACCGTGTAGGAGGTGAATGCCGAGCGTTCTTCGGGAGTACCGAGCCAGATGTCGTGTCTCCCCCTCGCCCCGGCTGAAATACTTCCCCTGTAGATCCCCTGCCCCTGGAGATGCAGGGCCAGGTCGATCTTCTGTACGCTCTCTTCGGATTCTCCCTGCACCTGGTGGTAGACCGAGATGGTTTCATCCACGGAGGGGTTCATGTTGGCATCATAAACCTGGGCCTCGACCCCCACGTTTTCCCCGATACTGTAGACCTCCTTGTCGGAGGTGATCGTGAAACGGGGGGTTTTTCCAAGCAGCCTCCCTGCTGCAACAAAGCGGCAGACCTGCCCCCAGAACCGATAGAAGTGGAGGTTATCCACCCCGGCCCGCCAGCGCCAGGTATTGTCAACGGCACTGAAGAAGGTCCGGCCCTTTCCGTAATTCATGAAGGCAAAAATGACCAGTGGTTTCGGGGGATTACTCAGCGGTTGCGTCAGCTCGGGATGTTGGGCCAGCACCACCGCATTGCCCTTGGCCCTGCCAGCCCTGGCGAACCAGAAAAACCCGGGCAGGTGATCGTAAAATCGCCCGTCCTCGTTTTCCCAGAGCTGAAGATTCCGTCCCGGGTCGTTATCCAGCCTCATCACCGGGTGCTCCCTGCCCACGGCGCTCAGCTTGACGTTGAAAGACTTCGTCACCGGAGAATCAAAATCTCCCAGGGTACCTGCCTCGCTCACCTGGACAGGCAGGAGGGTGTAAAGATCCGCAGAGCGCGGATAGCGCGAAGGGTTGTGATGCGGGCCGCTGAGAAATACCACCCCTCCACCTGCTGAGACAAACTCCTTGAGCAATTCAATCCGGGCAGCACCGAGGTGCCGCTCAGGGTCGACATCTCCGAGGATGATCACGTGGTATTTAAACAACTCATCACGCCGGGACGGAAATGCGCTCAGCGCCGGCACCCCGGGTGAAGAATCCTGGGTGAACTCAGGGTCTGCAGAGAAAAGGAAAATCTGCGTCTCCATCGTCTTGTCCCGGATCAGGGCGTTCTTGAGGTAGCGGTACTCCCAGCGGGGAAGGTACTCGGCGTAGAGCACCTTGATCTTCTGGTCCAGCACCGTGATGTTCCGGGAGAGGGAGTTGTTGTCAGAAAAGACCTCGCCGCCCTGCTTCTCCACCTCGACGGTGGCTGTCATCTTCCCCGGTTTTTTCGGGTGATGGATGAACCGGAGCCCCTGGCGTTTCCCCCCACCCTCCAGCACGATGTACTGGGTGTCGACAACAACTGAATCTATGCGCAGGTCCACCCTGACCCGGTCCCCATCGAAACCATCGGCCACCACTGACACATCGAGGGGAACATCGTCATCGACGAGAACGACATCGTTCACATCCACATTGGTGATCCGGACATCCTTCGGCTCATCCGGATTGCCGACCCCTACCGTGAAAACAGGAATCTTGCGTTCTCCCAGGCCCCGTGCAAACTCCGTAAGCGAAATCGCATCAGCATTCTGCTGAAAATCACTCAGCATGATCACGCCGGAAACCTCCTCGCGACGCTTGCCGAAACCGAGACCCAGCACACCGGAAACAGCGTCCCTGAGTCCCTCGGCTACCTTTGTCTCCTGCACCCGCTGGTCCCCCCGGACCTTTGAATACGGGGGCAGGACCCCATCATCCTCTTCTGCATCTTCGCCTTCTATCTCATCGGAGCCGTCGGTGGCGGTAGATTCGCCATCGGCCCCCAACTTCGAGTATGCCTTCAGGCTGTTGACAGCTCCGCTGAAGGTATAAACCGCCAGCTTTGCTTTCTTTCTCAGCTTATCTATAAATCCGATCCCCTCGTCCCGTACCAGCCTCCGCACAAGGTCGTAGCGTGTCATTCCTTCAACAATGTCAGCCTTGGTCCTGAAAAGTTCGGCGAGAGATTCAGGAATCTCGCGCTGGGAATACCTGTCCCGGATATCCTGGCTGAGGGAATCGTCTACCAGCAGCACGAGGGTACTGTCTGTCGTCTCATAGGTCTTCTTCTGCCGCACGGGCTGGGCAATCATCAGCAGCGCCAGCACCAGCACAAGGAACCGTAAAGCCCCAAGAGTCCAGCGCCAGCGCGGATTGCCCACCGGTTTTTCACGCTTGTAAAAAAAGGTGATCCAGCCGATCAACAGGGGAAGAATGATAAGGACCACAACCCATGGCTCCGGCATCTCCAGCCAGCTGATCTTTTCCTCTGTAACGATCCCGGGCTGTGACCCGGCCTGTGCGAAACAAATACCTGTGAAGAAAGCTGCCGGCATCAGCCTGCC
>JAYGDV010000503.1:0-2631 GCA_046582735.1 Planctomycetota bacterium | reverse complement strand
CTGGTGGGATCCCCCCCGGTCCGACGGTAGAGTCTCCTGGCACCGTCCAGGACTTCGATTTCAGCAGGTTTACGTCCTGAATACCGCTCGCGAAGCTCTCTGCAGCTTTCTTCTGTTTCCCGTAGGAGGGCCGCATCCCCGGGACCGTTTACCACCCCGTCCAGCAGGAGTACCCCGATCCGGGCGAGATCACGGAGTGAATCAGAGATTTTTAGCTGTTCCAGCTGCATCGGCTTTATTTTACGCATTTGCGCCATCCTCCCCCCTAAAATCCCGGCGCATCTACCCCTTCTTTTTCCCGCATCGGAGCCAAACGCTCTTTGAGTTCTCGAACCCCGGATCAAAAAGGGTTAAAAAATGGGGCATGAGCAGGGCCGAAGACAGGGACACCACCTCGAGTGAAGGCGGACGAGGTAAATTGCGCACCAGGAATGAAGCCCTGATCCATCTCCTGGGAGATGATGATTCCGGTATCCGTATCAAGGCCTGGCGACACCTGGAAAAACTGGGAGCCGGGGTTCTCGACAGCGTCGAGTCTGCAGCAGGTGGAGCTGAAGATCCCGAGGTCAGGAAACAGGCCGGGCGCTTTTTACGTGAGCACAAGCGCAGGGAAGTCTTCAAGGAGTGGCTGCAGTTTTGCCGTGAACCCGGGACGGACCTCGAGAAGGGTTCGTTACTGGTTGCGCGCAGCGAATACCCTGATCTTGATCCATCTGCCTGTACCGAGGTTCTCGATGGGTATGCCTCGAGCCTGGAGGGCAGTCTCAGCTGCGGTCAGCAGGGGGGGGTTGAGGCCCTGGTGGAGCTGCTGGCAGGAGAGCTCGGGTTCAGGGGGAACGGAGATGAATATTACGATGCCGATAACAGCTACCTGAACCGGGTAATAGAATCCCGGCTGGGGATACCACTCAGTCTCTCGGTGGTCTATCTCCTGGTGGCGAGGCGTTGCGGAATCGACTTGTCGGGCGTTGCCATGCCGCGCCATTTCCTCCTGAAGTTCCAGGCCCCCGGGCCTGGTGGTGGCGGGGGGGGGATGTTCGTGGATCCTTTCAACGGCGGCAGGCTGCTGGATGTGAAGGAGTGCGTGGGAATCCTCGAATCAAGCGGGGAAAAGTTTCGTGAGGAATACCTTGAGGCCGCCGATGACAGGGCCATTCTCTCCCGGATGCTCGGCAATCTGCTCAATGTTTACCATTCCAGCAGTGACAGCCGCCGTATGAACAGGGTCGCGGCGATGTTGAAACTTCTCCAGGCTCCGGGCATGTAATTCCCGTGCTGCTGGCTGGAGGCGCTGGTCAGATCTCCAGCTCCTTCGGGAAGCTGGTGAGGTTCCGGTAGCCGTCCTCGGTCACCACCAGCAGGTCCTCGAGGCGTACGCCCCCGACGCCGGGATAGTAGAGGCCGGGCTCGATGGTGATGACATGTCCTGTTTTCAGCTCATGGCCGATTTTTCCCAGGCGGGGATTCTCATGAATTTCCAGTCCGACGCCGTGGCCGGTACCGTGGAAGAACCCGGTTTTTTTACCATCCTGCTCCCCGGTTATATTGCCGCGTTCCTCGAAGAGGGTGACGATGTCGTGGTGGATCTGTTTTCCGCAGGCGCCATTGCGGATGGAGTCAATGGCTCCGCTCTGGGCATCGAAAACATCCTGGTAGAGTTTTTTGACCCCATCGGAGGCCTTGCCCCGGACCACTGTGCGGGTCATGTCACCCCAATAGCGGGTGACCACTGAGCGTGGGAAGATATCGATGATGATGGTCTGGTTGGCGGGAATGGGGCCGAAACCGCGCTGGTGGGGATCGCAGCACTGGTCCGCGGCCGCGATGATGGTGCTCACCGCCTGGCAATCTGCATCCAGCAGCAGCTTGTGGGCCTCCCTGCGCAGCCACTCGGAGGTCAGGACCTCGCCCTCGTGGTAAAGCAGGTCGTCACGGATGTCACTTGAGCGCAGGGTCTCGACGACGAACGCCATCGCGGCCTCGCCGGCCTTCTGGGTATTGGCAATATGCTCAATCTCTCCGGCGGTCTTGACCCAGCTCTCGGGGAAGATCGGATCCTCGCGGCATTCAAGCTCGTAGCCGAGCTTTCGCAGCTGCCTCGAGAGTCCGAAGGGCATGCTGGCGGGGACACAAAGTTTTTCCGCTCCACCTTGAGAGCGCAGGAAGAGATCGGCAATCGAGGTCAGCCGGGGAGTCTTTCCCGCCGCCCGGAGCTCGGCTTCGAGCGGCGCCGTTCCATGAATCTCGTCAACATCGGCCTCGTCCTGTGCCCTTCCGTATTCGAGATCGCTCACAAGGAGGATCTTACGGCCGCCATGTTCGAGGTAGATCATCGGATCACCGACGAGGAAACCCGTGGCGTAGAAGAGGTCCGAGTCGTTTTCACTGTCGTTGATAATCAGGAGGGTGTCGTCTGATGGTGTTCTAAGGCGGGTCACTGGTCTTTCACTTATCAAGGGTGCAGTCTACGGTTTCGATGGTTTTGCGAATGTTCTCCATAAACTGGTCGGCGACAGCGCCGTCGATCAGGCGATGGTCGAAGGTGAGGGTAAGGTAGGACATATCACGTACGCCGATGGAGTCGGTCCCGGGAACGACCACCACCCTCTTCTGGACCGCCCCGAAGCAGAG
>JAYGDV010000374.1:0-3357 GCA_046582735.1 Planctomycetota bacterium | reverse complement strand
GGTTGCCTGGTCGTCGGAGCGAACCTGACGTTGGCTCTTCGTGCTGCCGGCGGTCTCTCAATCAATGACAGGCTCTACCTCATGGAAGGCGCGACGACTGTATGGAGCGCTGATATCGACGATCTCACCACCCCTGCCTGGCTTGGAGGCGCACAGGACAGTGTCGTTCTCGATCTCTCGAATCTCACCGCCGGCAACGGCTCGGGCAATATTCTTGCAGCCCTCGCCGATGGAGATCTCGATTTCCGTATCCAGGATGACACCGCCGTACTGCGTGCGTGCCTTCGGGTCGAGTACTGCTGCGATGCTTTGATCTCCGGGATCAAGTACAACGATTCGAACGGCAATGGCGTACAGGACCCTGGTGAAGCACCGCTTGCCGGGGTGACCATCGAGCTGAACGGGTCGGAGCTGCTGCAGGGCAATGCCATCGCGGACTCCGTGGTGACCAACAGCCAGGGCCAGTACAGCTTCAACTGTCTCGAACCCGGTAAGTACTTCGTTTCCGAAATCGTGCCGGCGAACTGGACCCAGACGCAGCCGGCGGCACCCGGTTATCCCGTTGGGATGTATTCGGGAGCAGCCTCTGCCTCTACCTTCACCGGGCTTGATTTCGGTAATAAGGAGGGGTGCGTGGAACCTGTCAGGATCGAGTGCATGGTCGGTGACCAGGACAACTTCAGCCCTGGCGACCCCGTCGATGGTCCGCTGGATCCTTCCTCTGCCCTCGTGGGCGAGGTCCTGCAGCAGATGAGCAGCGGCAACGTTCTCTCTGTGACCGACGTGATTCCCACGGACCGGCCCATCGGCCACACCTTCAGGTGCTGGGAACCGCATTGCAAGGTGAAGGACGCATGGCTCGAGATCGGTCTGAAGGCCGGACCGTCCAACCTGTCTTACAACGACACGATCGGCTTCTACCAGGGCAGCCAGAGGGCCTGGAGCATGAGGATCAACAATGTTGTCGATCAGAGTGATCCAAACGCCTATCCCTGGGGGCCTGGCCAGAGCGTTGTGCTCACCCTGCACCTGAGCGACCTGCCCATGGATGCGCTGAACGTCGATTCCGTCATCGGGATCATGCAGGACGGCGATCTGGATATCGCTATCCAGGACGATACCGGCATCGACTATATGAAGCTCACGGTCGATGTCTGCTGTGATCTTCCTGATCTTGATACCGATGGTGATGGAGTCCTCGACGAGGTTGACAATTGCGTCGAGGTTCCGAATCGAGACCAGGCCGACTCCGATGGTGATGGCATCGGAGATGCCTGCGAGGCCGGTGATCCCCTCTTTGTTCGCGGGGATGTCACCCAGGATGGAGGTGTCGATATCGCCGACGCGGTGAGGCTTCTCCAGTTCCTGTTCATGGGTGCCGACGAGCCATCCTGCAAGGCTGCCGCGGATGCGGATGACAGCGGAGCGCTCCAACTGACGGATGCGGTCGCATTGCTCAACCACCTCTTCATTGGTGGCGCGACGCCGGCGGCACCGTTCCCCGAGTGCGGGAGTGATCCGAGGAATTCGGATGGTCTCGGCTGCGAGGGGGACGATCTCTCCTGTCCCCAATAGAGGGGTATTCCCCTCTCTGGCCGCAGGTCGGCTTTGCTCTCGCCCGGCCTGTTTCCCCCCGAGGGCGCCCGGAATTTTCCGGGCGCCCTCTTTTTGTTACGAACTGCCTGGTTGCGGGGTACTTACCAGATACAGGCCCGCGGTTTAGGGGCTTTCGTTACTTTCAATTTCCGTTCGCGAGGCAGGCATTTCCACAGTGGGAGCCTTTCTGCGGGTTTCAACCAACAGTAAAAGGAAATCAACGTGAAGAAGATTACACATTCTGACGGCTCCGGGAATCCGCTGAGTTGCGGCCTCTGCCGGGGAGTTTTCGCGGTCTGCGCAGGGCTGCTGTTGCTGGGGACCTTCACGCCGGGAAAAGCCCTCGGGAAAACAGGGGCGTTCGGCAACCAGCCGCAGATTGTCTGGATGTTGAGAAATAGCTGAGGCCGGGACTACCTGACACAGGTTGTGTCACATTCCCCGGAGTACTACTCGCTGCGAGACCGAGACCGTGGCTATATGGATCTCTCCCAGCCTGCCAACAAGCGTTTTTTACAAGACATCCTGGATGGCCGCCGCACATTAGGGCCCTTCGGCCTGGATCGGGCGAAGGTGGAGCTGTTGAAGAAGTGGGTCCGGGCCGGAAGGCCGGTTCGGATCGAGCAGGAGGGAGGGGATGAGTGGGGCAAGCCGGAGCGGTTTTTATCCCGCGGCCGGAAAAAAGAGCCGGAACCTTCCCGGGTCATCTCCAGCGGGCCGGCCACGGTTTCATCCTTCCTGCGCGGCGATGTCAACCAGGATGGACAGGTGAGCATCCAGGATGCGAGTACCCTTCTGCAGTTCATTTACAACAAGGACCATGAGCCGGCCTGCCTCGAATCCGCTGACGTGAACAACGATGGCCTGGTTCGTCTAGAGGACGCTCTCCAAATCATCATCTACTCAACCCAGGGGTTGTCCCCTCCGGCGATGCCTTTTCCCGCTCCGGGCAGGTCTCCTGTTAACCCCGGCAAGGCAGACGACGGCAGAACGCTCGGCTGCTTTTCCTACGAGTCCGGCTCGGCAAAAAACGAAGAGGTCGAGGTGAAACCGTCCGGCTAGAAGCCGCACCGCTTTTTCAGACCAGCTCCTTCATCGGCTGGTGGCCGTTGACCAGGTAGCGTGGCCGCCCTGTAAGATCCTCGACGGTTGCCTCAGAGGCGTTGATACCGAGGTTGTGGTAGAGGGTCGAGATGACCTCTCCGAAGTGGACCGGTCGGTCGAGCGCTCCTTCGCCAAGGCGGTCTGTTGAGCCGATCACCTGGCCGGCCTGCATGCCACCGCCGGCCAGCAGCGCTCCGCCGACCTGCGGCCAGTGGTCGCGTCCGGCGTTCTTGTTGATCTTCGGGGTGCGGCCGAACTCGCCCCAGGCAACAAGGGACACGTCGGAATCGAGCCCGCGCTCATGGAGATCTTCAACCAGGGCCGTCACGCCCTGGTCCCAGAGAGGCAGGTACTTGTCCTTCAGAGACTTGAAGTTATTCGAGTGGAAGTCCCAGCGTCCGAAGTTGAGCGTTACCACGCGGCAGCCGGCCTCAACCAGCCGCCTTGCCAGCAGGAAGTGCTGCAGGTTCAGGGGGGCGCCGTCGCCGTGTTTCTTGGGATCGCCCTTTCCGTAGCGCTCGAGTGTTTTTGGATCTTCCTTCGAGAGGTCAAAGGCCTCGGCGAGCCGGTTCGACGTCAGGATATCCATGGCACGCTGCTGCAGCCGGTCGAGCGAGGAGACAGACCTGATTGAGTCCGCCCGGCGGCGGAAGTTGT
>JAYGDV010000367.1:0-2647 GCA_046582735.1 Planctomycetota bacterium | reverse complement strand
AACAGGCGGCTGCCTGGTGCTGCTGGGGCTGGTGGGGGGAATGAAGACCGAGGTCAATCTCGCTGCCGTTCTCAAGAGGCGCCTTCGCATCATCGGCAGTGTCATGCGGAGCCGGAGCATCGAGGAGAAGGCGGAGGTGACCGGGAGGTTCCGGGAGAGAACCCTGCCGCTTCTGGAGAGCGGTGAGCTCAAGGCGGTGGTCGATTCGATCCTGCCGCTCGAGGATGTCCGGCAGGCGCACGAACGCATGGAAGAGAACCTCAACACGGGAAAGATCATTCTTCGCCTGTAAGCGTCCACCGGGTTTTTCCCTGCGGTGAAATCTGAAAACCCGTGTCAGCTTTCGGCCCTTCGGGGTACCATAATTACCCTGCAGAGGAAAATCACAGTAATCAACCTGAAGAAAGAGGTCACAATGCGAAAAGAAGATGCTTCGCGCGAATTGCCGTGTCCCGATTGTGACGATGTCAGTCGTCGTCGATTTTTGCGCACCGCTGCCACCGCGGCTACGGCTGCAGGTACAGCAGCCCTGTCGCTTGGCGCCGCCGGGAACCTGCTGTCGGCCGAGGAAAAGAAGAAATCCCAGCCGGCTGAGACGGTGGTTAAGCAGCTCTTCGACAGCCTGAAGGACAACCAGCGCAAGCTGATCTGCATGCCCTTCGACCATGCAAAGCGCTCGATGATCAACAACAACTGGTTCATCGTTGATCCCAAGGCCGCCTCGATCGGCAAGCTCTACAATGCCGACCAGCAGGAGATGATCCTGCAGATCTTCAAGGGCGTGACCTCCGAAGATGGCTACAAGCGTTTCGAGAAGCAGATGAAGGACGATGCGGGCGGCTTTGACAAGTACACCTGCGCGATCTTCGGCGAGCCCGGAACAGAAAAGTTCGAGTGGGTGCTCACCGGCCGTCACCTGACCATTCGCGCCGATGGCGATTCGGTCGAGAACACGGCTTTCGGCGGACCGATTTTCTACGGCCACGCTGCCGGTGGTTTTAACGAGAAGCCCGATCATGCCGGCAATGTCTGGTGGCACCAGGCGCGCCTGGCCAACAAGCTCTACACCGCCCTCGATGGCAAGCAGCGCGACAAGGCCCTGGTGGTCGAGTCGCCCCCCGATAGTCCCAAGGTGGTCAGGCTCAAGGGAACCAAGGGCAAGCTGGAAGGCCTCCGTGGGGCTGACATGTCAAAGGACCAGAAGAAACTTCTCGACGAGACCCTGCGCAGCATGCTGAACATGTACCGCAAGAGCGACGTCGACGAGGCGCTCAAGTGCATCGACGCCAACGGCGGACTCGACGCGTTGACGGTTTCCTACTTCGACGAGGGGAATATCGGCGACGACGAGATCTGGGACCGCTGGAAGGTCGAGGGACCGGGAATGGTCTGGTACTTCCGCGGTACGCCCCACGTCCACACCTGGGTCAACATTGCCGGCAAGCAGGCCTGAGCCGCGAGTTTATCCCCGCCTGAAAATAAACAGCCGGAAGATGGCGAAACCATCTTCCGGCTGTTTTCTTTTCTATTTTCAGTTTCCCGGGAGAGCGGGCCTTATCCGAACGAGGCCTTGAGAATGTAGAAGAAGAGGATCGCCAGCCCCGCGCCGGCGGGCAGGGTCATTACCCAGGAGATGATGATGTCCCTTACGACTCGCAGGTTGAGCGCTCCGATGCCGCGCGCGAAGCCAACCCCTAGCACCGCGCCCACGAGGGTGTGGGTCGTGGAGATCGGAAGCCCGGCCCTCGAGGCGACCAGGATGGTGACCGCCGCTCCGAATTGAACCGAGAAGCCGCGTGTAGGGGTCAGTTCGGTGATTTTCTTGCCTATGGTTTCAATGACTTTATAGCCCCAGGTGACGAGCCCGATTACGATACCGACCCCACCGAGCGCGAGGATGATCATCATCCACCCCTCACTCAGGTCGGATTGCGCCACCAGGGCGCCCTTCTGCAGGACGGTGATCACTCCACTGAGGGGGCCAATCGCGTTGGCGACATCGTTGGCGCCATGGGCAAAGGCGACCGTGCAGGCACTGAGGATCTGCAGGTAAACGAAGATCTGTTCGGTTGCCCGCATCTGCGGGGTTCCCCATTTGCCTGCGCCGGAGGATTTTACTGAGGCTTCCTGTTCCTCCAGCTGGGTTGAAAGGTCCGCTATCTGCCCCTCCAGGGAGCCGAGTTTTTCTTCGATATCTCCATCCGCTATGACGGTGAGTTTCTTGAGTTTCGTTTTCAGCCGGGTCAGCTCTTCGCCGATCAAAGGATTCTGGGCCTTCGGAACTCCCGATTCGTCCTCCTCGACGGTGATCTTTTTCAGCAATGGAATAGCCGCCAGGGCGCTGATCAATCCCATGATCGCAGCGTAAAGCAGGGAGCCGGCAAAAGGCAGGGGACGGAGGAACTGGAGAGCATCCTTTTTGTATTCATAGCCTTCTTTTTCCAGCTTCTTCAGCCGCTCCTGGTACGCTCCACCGTTCAATTCCTTCAGTTCTTCCAGGGTGGGCTTGAGATCAGCCAGGGTCGCTTTTTCGGGGGGGGAGGCCAGTTCTTCAGGAGGGAGTTCCTTCGCTCCTTCAGCCTTGTTCTTTGATTCGGCATCCGTTTTTTTGGGCTTCTCTTCAGCTTTAGCTTCAGCTTTAGCTTTG
>JAYGDV010000338.1:0-6294 GCA_046582735.1 Planctomycetota bacterium | reverse complement strand
TGGACCTGGCACCAGGACTACGGCTACTGGTACCAGAACGGCTGCCTGTGGCCGCGAATGGTAAGCGCCACGATTGCCGTCGATGCGGCCACACCTGAAAACGGCTGCATGCAGTTCCTGAAGGCCTCCCACAAGCTCGAGCGCATCGACCACGTGCTTACCGGCGACCAGGCCGGCGCCGACATGGAGCGGGTCAACGAGGCTCTCGAGCGTGGCGAGGTTGTCCACTGCCGGATGAAGCCCGGCGATGTCTGTTTCTTCCACTGCAATCTCCTGCACCGCTCGGATCAGAACCGCTCGGAAAACCCACGCTGGGCGATGATCTGCTGCTACAACGCAGCCTCCAACGACCCCTATAAGGACTCCCACCACCCCCGGTATACCCCGCTTTCGAAGGTTGACGATTCGCGGATCAAGGAGGTCGGGGTGAAGCGCTTCAGCGATGACGAATCCGACGTCGCCTGGCTCGAGGACACCGAGGACCAGAGCGCCAGGGGCCTCGACTCCGAAGAAAGCGCCGAAGGTTCCTGAGGCGGATTCGGAAACCGCTGGATTTTGAAGGCGTGCAAGCGAATACCTGCCCTGCTTTACTTATCTGGCAGCAGGGTTAGACTACCCTGCTGCAATCCAGTCCGGGAAGATCATCGCGATGGGTAGCGTAGAAAACAACCAACCTGCAGAACAGCGTCTCCGAGCAGCCCTCGGTGAGCGCATCCTCGTGCTGGATGGCGCCATGGGGACGATGATCCAGGCTTACGGGCTCAGCGAGAATGACTTCAGGACAGAGCAGCTGCGTGACCACTCCCGCGAGCTCAAGGGCAATAACGACCTCCTCTCCCTGAGTCGCCCGGATCTTGTCGGTGATATCCACCGGGCCTTCCTGGAGGCGGGAGCGGACATCATCGAAACCAACACCTTCTCGAGCACCTCGATCGCCCAGGCGGACTATGGCCTCGAAAGCCTTGCCCGGGAGCTCAACATCGCAGCCGCCACCATCGCCCGCAAAACCGTAAACGACTTCATGCGAAACAATCCCACAAGAGAATGTTTTGTCGCAGGCGCCCTGGGGCCCACCAACCGGACCGCCTCCCTGTCGCCTGACGTCGACGACCCGGCCTACAGGGCCGTAACCTTCGACCAGCTGGTCGAGGCCTACCGGGAGCAGGCCGAAGGCCTCATCGAGGGTGGAGTCGACCTGCTGCTGGCGGAGACCACCTTCGATACACTCAACCTGAAGGCCGCGATCTTCGCCTTCGAGGAGCTCTTCCGCGAACGCGGCTCCCGCCTGCCTGTGCTGCTCTCAATTACAATCACCGATGCCTCGGGGCGAACTCTCTCGGGCCAGACCACCGAGGCCTGCTGGAACTCCATCCGCCATGCAAGACCCCTGGGCGTGGGAATCAATTGCGCGCTTGGCGCCGCAGCGATGCGGCCCTACATCAGGGAACTCTCACAGGTCGCCGACTGCCATCTGAGCTGCTACCCCAATGCCGGCCTTCCCAACCCCCTGAGCGAGACCGGCTACGATGAGACCCCTGAAGACACCAGCAGTGCCCTTGGCGGCCTCGTCGATGAGGGCCTGCTCAACATCGTCGGCGGCTGCTGCGGCACAACGCCTGAGCATATCCGGGCCATAGCCGGCCGGGTCAAGGGTCGTGCCCCCCGTGCCCTCCCGCAGACGGTTCCAGCCACACGCCTCAGCGGCCTCGAACCCCTCAAGCTCGAAGGCGAAGAGGCCCCGCTGGTGATGGTCGGGGAAAGAACCAACGTCACCGGCTCACCACGCTTTCGCAGGCTGGTCCTCGAAGAAGATTTCGAGGGGGCCCTCTCCATCGCCCGGCAGCAGGTCGACAACGGGGCCAACGTGATCGATATCAACTTCGATGAGGCACTGCTTGATTCCGAAGGCTCGATGACGCGCTTCCTCAATCTCATCGCCTCTGAGCCGGACCTCGCCAGGGTACCGATCATGATCGACAGTTCAAAATGGTCGATTATCGAGGCCGGCCTGAAATGCGCCCAGGGAAAATGCATCGTCAACTCCATCAGCCTGAAAGAGGGCGAAGAAGACTTCCTCGAACAGGCCCGCCTCGCGCGCCAATATGGAGCGGCGGTCGTTGTCATGGCCTTCGACGAAGACGGCCAGGCCACCGGCCTCGAGGACAGGGTCCGCATCTGTGAGCGCGCCTTCGGACTGCTGCGGGAGAAGGTCGGCTTCGATGCCGAAGACATCATCTTCGACCCGAACATCCTCACCGTTGCCACCGGCATCAGCGAGCACAACGATTACGCCGTCAACTTCATCGCGGCGGTGCGGGAGATCAAGAAGCGCTGCCCCGGGGCCCTCACCAGCGGAGGAGTCAGCAATATCTCCTTCTCCTTCCGTGGCAACAACGTGGTCCGGGAGGCGATGCATTCGGCCTTCCTCTTTCATGCCATCGAGGCCGGCCTCGACTTGGCAATCGTGAACGCGGGGATGCTGGAGGTCTATGAAGAGATCGACCCGGAGCTGCTGGAGCTCGTCGAGGATGTCCTCTTCAACCGTCGGGAGGACTCTACCGAGCGCCTGGTCGAATATGCTGCCGGGCTGGAAGACCCCGGGCGGAAAAAGGAAGCCTCCGGCAACAGGCTTGCCTGGCGCGAGCAGGGGGTCGCAGAGCGCCTCCGTCACTCCCTGGTCAACGGTATAGCTGATTTTATCGAGGAGGATACCGAAGAAGCACGCCAGCTCTTTGAGAGGCCCCTGGAGGTTATCGAGGGGCCCCTGATGGATGGAATGACGATCGTCGGCGACCTCTTCGGCGAAGGCAAGATGTTCCTTCCACAGGTCGTCAAGAGCGCCCGGGTCATGAAAAAAGCCGTTGCCTGGCTTGAGCCATTCATGGAAAAAGAAAAAGACTCCGGGTTCAGGGCAGAGGGGCGGATCGTCCTCGCCACGGTACGAGGCGACGTTCATGATATCGGTAAAAACATCGTCGGGGTCGTCCTGGGCTGCAACAGGTGGGAGGTCATCGACCTCGGCGTCATGACTCCGTGTGAAAAAATTCTCGAGACCGCACGCGAGCTCAATGCCGACCTCATCGGACTGAGCGGCCTCATCACCCCCTCGCTTGATGAGATGGGCGTGGTGGCTTCCGAACTGGAAAAGGCGGAGTTCTCGACACCATTGCTGATCGGGGGAGCTACGACAAGCAGGGCGCATACAGCCATCAAGATCGCCCCGCGGTACTCCCAGCCGGTGGTGCACGTACTGGATGCATCACGAGCGGTCGGGGTCTGTGCAACCCTGCGTCCCGGCGGCAGAAACAGGAGCACCTTCATCGAGGAAAACCTCGAGGCGCAGGAGAAGGAGCGCCGCCAGTACGAGTCGGCCCAGGCGAAGCCGGCCGCCATGCTCACCATCGCCAAGGCGCGGCAACTGGGCTTCCAGTGCGACTGGGAAACCACGGAACTCTCAACGCCGGCAAGCCCGGGCATCGAGGTCCTGGAAAACTTTCCTCTCGAGGAGCTCGTCCCCTACATCGACTGGTCGCCTTTTTTCTCTGCCTGGGAGATCACCGGACAGTTCCCGAAGGTGCTAGATGACCCGATCGTCGGAGAACAGGCCCGCCGGCTGCACGAAGACGCGCTCGGCCTGCTGGAGGCCATCGTATCGAAAAAACTCCTCGAGGCCCGGGCTGTCACCGGCTTCTTCGCAGCCAACGCCAGGGGAGATGACATTGAGCTATACTCGGAGCCTGGAGAACAGAAGGCCCTCGCCACTCTCCACTTCCTGCGCCAGCAGCACCAGCGCGACAGGAACAAGCCCCAGTACTGCCTCGCAGATTTCATAGCTCCCGCTTCCTGCGGCAGGACTGACCACCTCGGCGCCTTCGCCCTGGCCACGGGCTTCGGCCTCGATGATATCTGCGCCCGGTTTGAAGCCGAGAATGACGACTACAACTCCATCATGGCCAAGGCCCTGGCAGACCGGCTGGCGGAGGCCTTCGCTGAGCTGCTGCATCGCAGGGCGCGGGAAAACCTCGGCTGCGGTGAGAGCGAAGAGCTGAGATGTGAAGACCTGATTGCAGAGCGCTACCGTGGCATCAGGCCTGCCCCCGGCTACCCGGCCTGCCCCGACCACCGCGAAAAGATGACGCTCTGGAAGGTGCTGGGGGTGGCAGAAAATACCGGCATTGAGCTCACCGAGACCTGCGCCATGCTCCCCGCCGCGGCGGTCAGCGGGCTCTACTTTACCCACCCGGACAGCAAGTATTTCGCCGTAGGCCGAATCGAGAGGGACCAGGTGGAAGACTACGCCCGCAGAAAAGGCGAATCAGTGGCCACTGTCGAGAAGTGGCTCGGCCAGAACCTTGCCTACAACCCGGACTGAAGCGTCATCCAGGCCATTCGGAGCTTCTCAGCTCCCTTGCGCAGACTCGGCAAGATGGACGACCCTGTACAGCTCCCGGAGCTCGCCGACACCGGCGATCATGTCCTTGACCGTACCACCGGTCTGGAAGTTGATCAGCGCCTTGGACAGGTAGGGGGCGACATCGATGACCGTCAGACGCTTGCGGAGGATCTCGCTCTCGGCAAGACGCTGCTCGAGCCCTCCCCGGCTGTTGGTGCAGATCAGCTCATCAAGAGGCGAATCAGCCAGCCTCTCATCGAAACGGCCATGGGTCGGGCTGTCGAATCCATAGAAGTGCGTAACCAGGCCGATCACCTTCTTGGCACCTTTTTCCTTGGCCGCCTTGGCAGCCTGGAACATGGTCGAACCCGAACGCATCATGTCATCGAGGATAACGCCAACGTGCCCCTCGACCTCTCCGACAAAATCGAGAACCTGCTTTTCATCAACCGACCCCCGCACCCGCAGCTGGTGAACAGCGGCCTGGCCGGCAACCCAGTCGGGGCTCATATTCTTGAAAAGTTCCTCCCGCATCCGGACACCGCCATCGTCCGGAGAGATCAGGATGAACTTTTCTCCCTGCTCAATGAACCGATGGTTGAGGTAGTCACTAAAGAGCGGCTCCATCTTCAGGTGGTCGAAGCTGTCGAAGGCGATCTCGATCTGCTCGGCATGCAGCGATGTGACGATGATGTGGTTCATGCCCCGGCGGATAAGGTCGTCGGCGACATCTCTCACGGTGATCGGCTCCCGGCGAGCATGGGTCTTGTCCTGCGCCTGGTACCAGAGACAGGGAACCACGAAGTTGATCTGGCGCACCTTGCAGGTGCGCTTCAGCGTCGAGAGAATCTTGAGCGCATTGGCGAGTGAAACATCAGGATCTTCTCCGTACCCGACGGTGGCAATGACATAGACATGCTTGCCACGCAGGTTTTCCTTCACGACAGCCTTCTTCTCGCCATCGCCGAAGGTCAGGATCTCAACGGGGACAAGGGGCTTGCCCAGGATCCTCGCCATGGAATTGGCCAGGGCATCATCGGGCCTGACGGAGACGAGCGAGAAAGCATCCCTCGCCCTCCTGTCCATGTCCCTTTTCAGCTCATCGCGGACCCGGTCCTCGATGAATTGCTCGAGCCAGGAACGGAACTGGGGGTCACCCTGCAGTTTTTCAAATTCCATCTGATTCAACTCGCTGAGGCACGCCACTCCCTTCGCTCGGACACTTCAGGAAAATCACTTCAAACGCAAGAATCAAAAGGAACTTATACCAGTTATGCACCCACTGGCAAGAACTGTAGATGACAGATCTTGCCGGAAGTTTTTCTTGCTGTAGAGCCAGTTGTCTTTTCTCATAGTGGGCTGTAGCAGATGAACGAGGAGTCGTTGGCAAGATGGATCTCGGAACATTATTCGTCGACCCTGGTGACGGCGGATTTTTCTCCCCCCGGGATTACAGTTTGAAAGGTGAGGAGTAGTCATGGAATTAGAGGTGGTATTCCTGGAGGACCCGGCCTGCAGTTGGTGTTGGGCTTTTCAACCGGTAGAGACAACCTTTCTCTTTGAATGGGGGGAGCAGTTGCGCTGGCGCATGGTGATGGCAGGGCTCAGGGATCATCCGGTCCCGAACGCAAGCCTCATTGTCCAACACTGGCAGACCGGCGCAGATGTTTCGGGGATGCCGTTTGAGCCCGAGATCTGGCAGTCCCACATCCTGCAGAGCACCTTTGTCGCCTGCCGCGCCGTCAAGGCCGTTGCCGTCAGGAGCGAGGAGGCCGCCCGCCATCTCCTGCGCAGGATCCGCGAGGCGTTCTATGTCGAGCAAAAGAAAATTGACGATCTCGAGGTAATTCTTGAACTGGCCAAAGAGTTGGGCCTGAGCTCTGAAGACATCATCGAGCAAC
>JAYGDV010000175.1:0-10254 GCA_046582735.1 Planctomycetota bacterium | reverse complement strand
CAACCTCGGCAGCCCCGGGGCAGTCAACAGCGTCAGCATGAGATTGTTCGTGAATGGAGCCGCTGTGAACCTCGGGCCGGTGTTGGCGGATCTTGACCAGAATCCCCAGGTGCCGATCGGGGGGGAGAACGTCAGGATTCGGGTCCGGGTGGCTGATTCCGATGGAGTTGAGAGCGTGAATCTTCGCTGGTCTCGAAACAATCCCACGACGAATCCCTCAACGGTCGCCATGGAGAATATCGGCGCCGGTACCTGGGAGGGTACGATCCCTGCCCAGAGCGTCAATTCACGGGTTATCTTCTTTTTCGAGGCGACTGATGCCGCCGGCGACGAGGGGCGCTACCCGGTGGATATCGCCCGGCGCTCCCATCCCATGGTGCTCAACCCGCCCTCCACAGGCATTCACGAAAGGCGCTATTTCGTTTATTCCCAGGAGTCCACCAGGTCGCCCAGCACCCGTTTTCACGATTACCGGTTCCATACGAGCGCCTACAACGAGTCACGCCTTACAACCCGAAAGAGGCTTTCGAACGACCTGATTGATGGATCGTTCAGTTTCGGCGGGTCAACGATCTACCACGAGGCGGCCATGAGGTTCTCCGGAAGCCCCTGGGCGCGCGGCAGCTGGAACGGCAGCTTCCGGGTCGTCGCTCCGCGTGACAAGCCGATCAACGGCTGGATCAGGAAGTTCAACCTCGAGGACCATCACAACAACCCGACCAACGCGCGGGAGCGGATCGCCCATTACCTGCTGCGCCTGAACCAGGGGACGATCGCGGTACCCTATTCGGAGGTCCAGTCGATGGCCCGCTGGCAGGTCAACAACAGGCTCACGGCGAGCCGGGAACATGTCTGGGTGCCGGATACCCAGTACCTCGGGCTGTGGTTCGATGAATCTGACGGAGATTTCCTCGAGATGGATGACCGGTTCGTCATCAATGACAACGGTGACCGGGCGGGCAGCTCCGATGGCTATGTCCGCTATCCCACCCCGAACGACCGCCGGCAGGGAGATGGATCGAATAAAGAGAACTACCGCTGGTTCTTCGGCCTGAGATCGAAGAACGGAGCGGATGATTTCACCAATTTCATCGAGTTCTGCCGCCTGATGGATCCTTCAGCGACCAACAATACCGTGTTCGCCCAGGATGTCTGGGACAAGGTCAATGTCGAGGAGTTCCTGCGGATCTGGGCGATCAGGTTCAACCAGGCTGACTGGGACACCTGGGGCACCGATCGCGGCAAGAACTGTTATTTTTACCAGGATGGCCCTGACGGCAGATGGCACCTGCTGGCCTGGGATATGGAGAACATCTTCGAGACAAACCGCCTGAGCCAGTTCCTGATTCCAAGCTCGCCCAACTCGGCCTTCCGTCCCAGTAACGGCAAGTTTTCCGAGGTGGACAGGTGGTTCAATATCCTGCCGATCAAGAAGCTTTACTACGGCATTCTCGACACCATGGTGAACGGGGACAGAGCATTCTATAACTCTACCCGCCTGAACGATTACATGGTCAAGCTCGACCGGCTGGGCATGGGAAATACGCAGATCGGCAAGCCCGGCGGTTACATCGACCGGCGCAGAGACAGCCTTCGAAGCCGGATTTCTTCGGTGTCGGGCACAACCTTCCGGATCACGACGCGCAACGGGGCTGATTTTTCAACCGATCAAACGAGTGTGCAGCTCGCTGGGTCGGGGCCGGCGCGCCTGCGGCAGGTGGTGGTCAATAGCGAGAGCTACGGACTCACCCATACCACCATGACCGGCTGGAGTATCAACGAGATCCCCCTTGGTCCCGGGCCGAATGTTCTCGAGCTGCTGGCCTTCGATCTGAATGGTGACCTCATCAGCGCTGACTCCATCACCGTTACGAGTACCGCCGCTGTCGAACCTCCGGAGCTCACTGCCATCGAACCTGCCGAGGCTCTGGCGGGTGATACCATCGAGATCCGCGGCAGCGGCTTTCTGCCCGGGCTCACCGTCCTGTTTGGCGAGACGCCCTCTCCCCGGGTGAACCGGGCTTCCGATACCCTGCTGACTGCCGAGGTGCCGCCTGGTGAGGGAATGGTCGAGGTGAAGGTCAGCAATTCCAATGGCCAGGAGTCCGCCACCGTCAGCTTCAGCTATCTTGACCCGGCGCCGACCTTCGTGCGTGGGGATGCCAACGGCGATGGGTTCATCGATATCAGCGATGGGATCGCGGTTATTAATTATCTTTTCCTGGGCCGGGAGCTTGATTGCCTTGATTCCGCCGATGTCGATGATGACGAGGAGCTCTTGATCACAGATGGAGTCTACCTGCTTGATTTCCTCTTCAGGACCGGCTCGCCTCCTCCGGCTCCCTATCCTGACCCCGGGCCCGATCCCGAGGGCGAGGCCCTTGGTTGCGGTATTTAATCCCTCATAGTTTGCCCAATGGGTTCGGCGGGGGGTAAAATAGCGAAAACGGAGGGTAAATCGGGGAAGGAGACCCATGCATAAATTTAATGACCCGGCCGGCCGCCTGGCAGCCTTGCAGGCGACGAGGCTTCCGACAGCCTGTCTTTTCACGATTCTGCTGGTGTTGTTTTTGTCCATTGCAGGGCGCCTGCAGGCGCTGACAGTTTCCGAGATCATGTACCACTCGAGCACGCCTGGTGGTACCGGTGATGAATTCATCGAGCTCTACAATGAGAATGTCGACCCGATCGACCTGAGCGGCTACTCGATCTGCAACGGAATCAACTTCGTCTTTCCCCGCGGCACCTATCTCGATGGTCATTCCTACCTGGTGGTCTGTGCTGACGAGGCGGCGATCCGTGACCGCTACGGCATCACCAATACGATCGGCGACTGGGTCGGCTCGCTGGACAATTCCGGTGAACGGATCGAGATCTGCAATACCGGCGGCAGGGTCGTGGTTGAGATGCGCTACAACGACCGTGGCAAGTGGCCCGTCGGCGCCGATGGTACAGGGCACACCCTGGCCCTGAAGGCGCCATTTCTGGATGTCGACGACGCCGACAACTGGCGCCTCAGCAGGGCGCTGTGGGGAACGCCCGGCAGGCCGAATGGCCCCTCTTTCGAGGCGGGGGCGGTCTTCGCGCCGCCGGCCAATGGCATGAACGGGAACGGTTTCATTCTCACCTGGCTGGTTCTCGGGCCTTTTACCGGGGCCACCTGCGACCTCGGTGACTCGGCGATTCGGGCGGACTGGCTGCGCGAATCCGGCGCCGGTCGCCGACAGACGGATATGGAGTGGGGGGCGGGGGACGTGGTCAATACCAGCTTCGCGGTCGCCCGCTCCACCGGCCTGCACCAGAACTCTCCGACGAACACCCCGACTGTCGAAGAATATATTTCCTTCGACGATACCATCGATTTCGACGGAGCGGTCTGGCCGCCGAACCCGGATAACGTGATGGGCTACGCCTTTACCTATGTCGACAATGTTACGGGCTCGAACCTGAGTGCCAGTATCGGTTGTGCCAGCGATGACGCCATCGCGGTCATGATCAACGGCACCCACGTACATGTAAACGATGCCTGCCGTGGTGTCGGTGGGGCGGGGACGATCCAGGACACCGCCTCGGTAACCCTGCGCCCCGGTAAGAACCTGGTCGCGGTGAAGGTATTCGAGAACGGCGGCGGCTGGAGCTTTCGGCTGCGGTTCCAGGCCAGGAACGGCGGCGCGGCGATTACGGATTCCTCGGTAATCCAGGTCACGACAGATGTCGAGGCCGGTCTTGATTTCAACGGTGGTGGCGACCCGATCAAGGATCCCGATGGTGGTGACCCCGGCGATCCCGGACCCGACCCCCTGCAGGAGGCGGGCAGCACCCCGGTGCTGATCAACGAGGGACTCATGTTTACCGCCGGCGACCGCTGGATCGAGCTCTACAACCGCTCCGGCTCTACGGTCAATCTTTCAGGGTATTATCTCACCGATGATCCGGGCAATCTCACCAAGAGCAGGCTGGCTGCCGGAACGAGCATCTCTTCAGGCGGCTTCCTGAGCTTCACAGATACCGAGTTGGGACTCGATTTCTCGGTTACCGAGGAGGACAACCGGGTCTTTGTCGCCCTGGTGGATGACAGCGGCGAAAAGGTCCTCGATGCCTACAATTTCGAGCCCGAATACCTCAACATGAGCGAAGCCCGGGTTCCGGATGGGGATGACGAGTTCGAGGGAGCCTCGGAGGTTACCCGCGGGGCAGCTAACAGGATGTCTGTGAATGATGACATCGTGATCAACGAGATCATGTACCATCCGCTCGGTGACAACGAGGACAAGAGCTACCTCGAGCTCTACAACCGGGGGAACGGGACGGTCGACCTCACCGGCTGGGAGCTGAATCGCGGTCTTAATTTCAGCTTTTCGGATGGGACGCGGATGGCATCCGACACATATCTTGTGATTGCCCGCAATCCGCGCTTTGTCGAAGAGCTGCACGGCCTGCCGGCCAACTCGGTCCTCGGCCCTGAGCAGACCGCTGAGGCTCTTGATGATTTCCAGACCCTGCGTGACAGCGGCGAGCGCCAGACCCTCAAGGATGAGATGGGCCGAACGGTTGACACTGTTCGCTATTACGATGGTGGCGACTGGCCGCGCTGGGCAGATGGGATGGGCTCATCGATGGAATTGATAGATCCCTACCAGGATAACCGTTTCGGAGCGGCTTGGGATGCCAGTGATGATTCCGACAAGGCCGAGGTGGAACACTTCAGCTATGTCGGGCGTCACGGTGGCGGCGAATCGGAATTGCATGTGCTGCTGTTGACGAGGGGAATGACCATGGTCGATAACCTCTCGATCGTCGGCGGCGCTGTTCGAAATGACGACACCGAGCTGATAGGGGACGACGAGACCTGGCGTTATTTCAGGGGCACCCGGGCGCCCCCGGCCAACTGGAAGGATCGCGCCTTCGATGATTCCGGCTGGGAGAGCGGCCGCACCGGGATCGGTTACGGGGACAACGATGACAACACTGAACTCGACGATATGCGCAACAACTACCTGACCGTCTTCTGCCGCAAGACCTTCAACGTCACCAATATCGAGGATATCAACGAACTCATCCTGTCGATCACCGTCGACGATGGGTTCTACGCCTATATCAACGGCGTCCAGGTCGGATCCTTCAACGTCAACAGCCCGGACTGGGACGCTCCCGCCTCGGGCGCCGGGGAGCCCACCCTGGTGGAGCGAACCCTGGAGAACCCGGGCGCGGTTCTGCGCCTGGGGCAGAACGTTCTCGCGGTACAGGTTCACAACGGTAATCTCACCAGCTCCGACCTGAGCTTCATACCCCGCCTGGTCGACCGCACCACGACCTTCGTCGATGGCAGCGAACAGCTCACCAACGGCAGCTTCAACTCCAACACCAGGGGCTGGATGCTGGAGGGGACCCACTGGCGAAGCGGCAGGACGACCATCGATCCGATCGATGGAGCCGGTTCGCTGAAGGTGGTCGCCGCCGGCCGGGGGGACAATAAGGTCAACCGGATCGAGACACCCTCGGGTGGAACCGGCCTGTCGAACCTCAACACCAACGAGGATCTGCAGATCTCCTTCGATGCCCGCTGGGTCATAGGCTCCCAGACGATCCTGACACATGGCTACCAGCATGCGATGGCGAAGTCCCATCGACTCGCGGTGCCCGAGAACCTGGGTACTCCCGGGCGGATCAACAGCGTCACCCAGCGTTTGATCAATGAGACAGGGGCCGCGAATCTCGGGCCGGTCATCAGGGACGTCTGGCAGGATCCTCCGGTTCCAGGCGCGAACGAGGCGGTCACGGTTTACGCGAAGGTCAGTGATTCCGATGGGGTCGGTAATGTGCGCCTGCGCTACTCTTCCAACAACCCCTCCTCAAATCCATCGACTGCGACCATGACGCATCGCGGTGGCGGTCTCTATTCCGGCACGATACCCGGGCATTCGATGGGGACGAAGATCGTCTTCTTCATTACCGCTGAGGATGATGGCGGGCGGCAGGGACGGTACCCGATCGATATCGGGGAGCGAACCCACCCCCTGGTGCTCAACCCCCTCTCCATCAGCCGCAACGATGAGCGCTACCTGATCTACCGGCATACCGAACGGGTTCCTTCGACCAACTACCACAGCTACCGCTTCTGGATGACCGATGCCGATGAGTCGCGCATGGGAAGCCGCCGCCAGCAGTCCAACGACCTGGTTCCCGGCACCTTTGCTTACGCAGGCTCGCGTCTTTACTACGGGTCCGCGACCCGCTTCTCGGGCAGCCCCTTTGCCCGCGGCGGCTGGGGCGGCAGCTTCCGGGCTGTCATGCCGAGGGATGATCTCCTTCACGAGCGGATCCGCAAGATGAACCTCGACAACCATCATGGCAGCGGTACCAACGCCCGTGAGCGAATCTCCCACTACCTCCTGCGGCACAACCAGGGCATGGAGGGGACGCCCTACTCCGAGATCCAGACCATGGCCCGCTGGCAGGTTAATGACCGGACCACCAACAACCTCGAGCATACCTGGGTCCCGGACGTTCAATATCTCTCGCTGTGGTATCCCGACGACGATGACGGTGATTTCTTCGAGGTCGATGACCGCTTCGTGATCAGTGACGGCGGCGGCCGGGACGGAAACACCAACGCGGAGGTGCGTTTCCCCCCGCCCAGTCCTCGCAGCGATGGCAACGGCGAGAACAAGGAGAACTACCGCTGGTTCTTCGGCCTGAGGGCCAAGAACGGCGAAGATGATTTCAGCAGCCTGATCGAGCTGGCCAGGGTTATGGATCCCTCGCAGACCAGCAACGCTGTCTTCGATGAGGTTGTATGGGATATCGTCAACGTTGAGGAGATGCTGCGGATCTGGGCGGTCCGCCTCAATACCGATGACTGGGACACCTGGGGCGCCAACCGGGGAAAGAACTGTTATCTCTACCGTCCGGCGATCGACGGCCGTTTTGTCCTGCTGGCCTGGGACATGGAGCTTACCTACGGCAGCACCAGCGCCTTCCTGATTCCGAGCTCTCCGAGCTCCTCGTTCAATCCCGGCCGCTTCGGAGAGGTTCATCGCCTCATGAATCGCCCCGCGATCAAGCGGATCTGGTACGGGATACTCGATGAAATGGTTAACGGTGCCGACAGCTGGTTTACCTCCACCCGCCTGTCTCCCTACATGCAGCGCCTGAGTGCGATGGGGATGGGCAATACCAGCGTCGGACAGCCAGGCGGCTACATCGATCAGCGGGCCAACTTGCTCCGCTCACGCATCTCGAGTGTTGTCGGTACGACTTTCCGAATCACCACCAACAGCGGGCGGGATCTCTCCGTTGACGATTTTTCAGTCGATATAGCGGGGGATGGATCGGTCCGTGTGGGCCAGATCCTCGTAAACGAGGACTACTACGACACCGACTTCCCCAGCATGACGAGCTGGCGGATCAATGATATCGAACTGCACCCGGGACTCAACGAACTGAACTTCATCGCCTTCGACCGCCGCGGGAATATTGTCGGCGCCGATACGATCCGGGTGACCAATACCAATGCGGCCTGGGATGCGCCTGTGATAACCGGCCTGGACTCGGCGGCTGCTTCTGCAGGCGAAGAGATCGTCATCACCGGTACTGATTTCCATGACGGTGCCAGGGTCTTTTTCGGTGACATGGAGTCTCCCGAGGTCGGTTTTGACGAAGACGGGGCACGCCCCAACAGCATCACCGCCCGTGTTCCCGGGGGGCTGGGCCGGGCGCCTGTCACCGTTCGTAATGTCGATGGGCAGGTCTCCAACGAATTCGCCTTCAATATCACTCCACCACCAGCCCAGTTCATCCGGGGGGACTCAAACGGAGATGGCAGCGTGGATGTCAGTGACGCGGTGAAGATCGTCTTCCACCTTTTCTCAGGCGCTGACCTCAGCTGCAGGGATGCGGCTGACATCGATGATGACGAGGAGCTGAATATCACCGATGCAGTGCGGCTCCTCGGCCACCTGTTCCGCGGTGGTCCTCCTCCCGCCGATCCGTATCCCGGCGCGGGGCCGGATCCGGATGGAGACGCCCTCGACTGCGCCAATTGATCGGCGACAGCCAATTCGGGCCGGCTGCAGGAAGATCCCGGTAAGATTTCTCATCGACTGGTAAGATATCTCCGCAATTGCTCCGGGCACTCTTCTGTGCAGGGGCTTTCAATACCAGGAGAGCCGGTTTTGCCGTCGGATGAATATTACACCCAGCCTGAGGACGATCCCGGAGCGGAGACCGGCAATGGAGAAGTCCAGGAGGCGCCGGAGGGCCAGGGCATTGCGCCCGGGGGCGAGGGGCCTCGCAGGAAACGTGCATGGATCAGGAAACCCTATCCAGTGGTTGTCTGGAGCCTGGCGCTGGTGCTCATCGGTGTCCAGGTTCTCCTGGAGCTGCGTGGGAGCGAGGCGATTCTCTGGGCGGTAGAAAACCTCGGCCAGGACCGCGAGAAAATATGGGAAGGTGAACTCTGGCGTCTCTTCACCTGTAATTTTCTCCATGGCGGCCGGACCCATCTCCTGTTCAACCTCCTGGCCCTGGTGCTCTTCGGTAAGGCGGTTGAGCGCTGGCTGGGGCGACCGCGCTTTTTCTTCTCCTATTTCTTTTTTACGCTGATGGGTTCGCTTTCCTACCAGGCCTTTGCCCGGGATGGAATTGGTATCGGGGCTTCGGGAGCGGTTTGCGGGCTGATCGGGGTTTTTCTTGCCGGGCGCCTGGGGCGTAAAGAAGATGGCCACCTGGTTCTCGGGCTGCGGTTTTATATCTGGATCCTGCTGACATGCAGCCTGCTGTGGGGAGAGTCTCTTCTCTGGGAATTGTCAGGGTTGTCGATTGCCGATTCAGCTCACTTCGGGGGCCTTTTTTCCGGGGTTCTTGCCGCGTTGTATTTCTTCAGCCGGCCTGGTAATCGGGAACAGGGCGTCATCGACAGGAGAAGAGTGGTGGGTGTCACCGCCTGCCTGGTGGTTCTCTGCCTCGGGGGCTATTCCATCGGGAGGCCCTTTATGGACTGGTCGTGGCATTTGTGGCGTTCGGGAGCCGCCCTGGAGAGAGGAGATGAAGCCTCCGCGGGCTCCTCCCGTGACCGGGCGCGGGAACTCGGTGGCGACCGGGCTGCGTTGCAGATTATCTATCACGAAACCCGGGCAGAGAATCGTCTCGGGGCGGCAATGATGTACTGGAGCCAGGAACCGCTAGAAGACATCGAGCACCAAGTGGAGGCGGGATTCAGCCTCTATGATGCGCTCTATTTCGAGCGCGGCTATTGCCGGGAGGTGGAGCTGCTGCTGGAGAGGCTGGTTGTATTGACCACCGAGGCGATGGAGGAGAAAGGTTCCAATCGTTCCCTGCTGAACCAGGCGGCCTGGTTCAGGGCTCTCCTGGGCAAGGAGCTTGACCTGGCGCTTGTGTTTGCCAGGGAGGCTTTCGCCCTGGACCCTCGGGACCGGGCTGTAATGAACACTCTTGGCTGGGTTCATTTCAGGCGGGATGAAGTCGAGCTGGCCCGGAAGTACCTCACCGCAGCGGTTGGCCGGGGTGATGACAGCGGGGGGTTTGACCTGCTTGGCGTGCTGGGTCTTCGTCGTCCAACTGACAGCGGCTCCAATCTGCTCTACCTCGCCCTGGCCTACTCTGAATGGCAACAGCCCGATGATGCCCGCAAAATCATCGCCCTGCTGGGCCGGAACGATTACGCGGAACGTATGCTCAGGGGCCACGAGGTCCGGCTCTACAACGAGCTCAGGGAAACCCTCAACAGCCAGTAAGGGTGTTCCGGCTGCCTCAGAAGGTGATCTTCTTGAAGGCGGCCGCCTGCTCCCGGATAGCGGGTTCTGTCGCAAGGCGCTCGATGGAGGAGGCCCCGAAGAAACCGTCGATTCCAGGGGTGTTCTGGAGGATGTACTGCGCGTCCGCCGGCTCGCTGATGGGGCCGCCATGGCAGAGGACAATTACATCTTCCCGGACTTTCCTGGCGGCAGCGGCCATGGCGGAGATGATGCCCGGGCAATCCTCGAGCGCCAGGGAGCTGGCGGCGCCAATGGAGCCCTTGGTCGTCAGGCCCATGTGAGGCACGAGGACATCCGCTCCGGCCTCGGCCATCCGGGCCGCCTGCTCGGGGTCGAAGACATAGGGCGCGGTCAGAAGATCGAGCTCATTGGCCTTGCGCACGAGCTCGACCTCTAGCCCGTAGCCCATGCCGGTTTCCTCGAGGTTCTGGCGGAGCTTGCCATCGTAGAGGCCGACGGTGGGGAAGTTCTGGATGCC
>JAYGDV010000145.1:0-2655 GCA_046582735.1 Planctomycetota bacterium | reverse complement strand
GTCGGCAAGGAGCCCATGGGGGAACTCAGCATAGAGGGCTGCTATCCCCTCGCCTACATCGCGCTCTTGTGTGGTAAAGAGGCGCGCCGGGTGTTCGCCCGCACCACGGCGCACTTCCACCAGCTTTGTGTCGACAACGATGTCGAGGACCTGGCGACGGTTACGCTCGAGTTTGAAGATGAGCTCGTCGGGAGCCTCGCCATCGGCCGCATCGGCAATGCCAGCCATCCCGACATCGGCGAGATCAAGCTTCACGTTCTCGGCTCCGAGGGCGCCCTGGTGATCAGCGAGGCGCGACCCGAGGTGTCAATCTACTACCGCGACCAGCCCGATACGGAATTCAAGAGCCAGCGCCTGCTGGCTGAAGACAACGACTATCTGCTGGCCGACAATTTCCTCCGGGCGATCGAAACGGACAGCCCGTCTATCCTGGATGTGCGCACCAGCCGGAACATCACCGCTATGGTTGCTGCGGCGATCGAGTCGGGGCGCTCGGGCAAGGTCGTTGAGGTTATTTAAAGATGAGGAGCCAGGGTCCGGTATGAAATTCAAAATCGCCGTATTGGGGGCCACCGGTTATATCGGCGCGCCGTACCGGGAGGAAATTCGCGAGTGTCCCGACGATGCCGAGATCGTTTCACTTTGCGGACGAAGGCTCGACCTGCTCGAGGCCGCTGCAGCCGAGGATGGCGCGAAGCTCTTCACCGCTGACTGGCGCGAGGCGATCGCCCATGAGGGAGTGAACCTGGTCCTTGTCTGTACGCCCGATGCCCTGCATCACGAGGCTGTCATGGCTTGCGCGGAAGCAGGGCTCCACGTGGTCTGCGAAAAACCGATCGGGGTGAATGCCGCCGAAGCGAGCGAGATATGGAATGCCTATCGAGAAAGCGGGCTCGGTCACTTTGTGCCGCTGTGGACCCGGTATGTCGACATTTTTCGCAAGGCGCGGGAAATCTACGAATCAGGCGACCTGGGGGAGGTGCGGGCCTTTGTCTACCGCTGGCACAACCCCCGGCCCGCCTCCATGCCGCTCACCTGGCGAGACGATGCCACGCTCTCCTCGGCCGGCAGCATCGCCGATGTCGGCTCGCACGCCTACGATGCCGTGCGTTGGATCCTGGGAACGGAGGCGAAGCGCGTGCAGGCCCATGCTGACGTAGTCTCGCCGCCGAAATCTGATCTCGGCGATATCAACCTCGGCGAGGCCATCGCCTGGGGCGAGGATCACGCCGCCCCGGGCGATACCGAGCGGCGCAAGGGTTCGTCCTACGATTACGCCTCGATATCGGTCGAACTCGACAGCGGCGCGGTGGGTACCATGGTCCTGTCGCACGCGTCCTTTCTTCGCAAGGGCATC
Organism: Planctomycetota bacterium; assembly: GCA_046582735.1. Classification (GTDB taxonomy): domain Bacteria; phylum Planctomycetota; class UBA8108; order UBA8108; family UBA8108; genus UBA8108. Next base: position 1,298 of record JAYGDV010000145.1, on the reverse strand, counting down.
GCCCCGGAGCTCGAATTGCACGGCAGCGAGGCATCGCTCTCGATTGACCGGATCACCGGCGCGGTGCGTCTCTTTCGAACCGATGCCGAGCCTGAAACGGTGGCGACCCTCCCCGACGAGGGCCAGGGCAATCGTTTCAAACAATACGCCTTCCCGGGACTCCGCGAGCGGATCGAGGGGCGCCCCTGCCCTCATCCCGGCCTCGACGACGGCTACCGGGTCCAGCTCTTTACCGAGGCCGCCGTGCGTTCGGCCCGCGAGGGCGGCTGGGTCGAGCTCTCAGCCATCGCGGATGAGTTGGCGTAGCGGGAAGCACCTCGTCTCTGCTTCAGGAACAGGGAGACTCCCCGCACCCCAGCTCTTCGTCGGTTTCGAGCTCCGAAGTGCCGCAGCCGGTAAAGGGCGCAATGGGTTCGGGACCGCCGAGGAAGAGATGGCTGAGCAGGAAGGTCGGGTCGGTAATGTCGACCGTTCCATCACCATTGGTATCGGTGGCGGCGAGACAGCCGGGGGCCGGGCCGCCCAGGAACAGCCAGCTCAGGGTGTACATCGAGTCCGACAGATCGATCTCGCCATCGTTGTTGGAGTCGCCGCGCCGGAATTGCGGCCCCGGCTCGACGATGCTGACAATCGAGATCCTCCAGTCATGGCCGCTGAGTCCGGGCAGGTTGCTGCCGGGAGAAACAACCAGGGTGAAGCGGGCATTGGCCAGGTCGCCGCTGATATCGAAATAGCCGAGGTAGTTGGTTTCGCGTGAAATATGGGGCTGGAAGCCCGCGACCCACAGCTTCGTTCCGTCGCCGCTGACATCCATGCTGTTCAGTGGCGAGATCGGGTCAAGCCTTGGCAGGGTTCCTGGTGAAGAACCCCCGATGTCGAAGCTGCCGTAGGCTATCGTTCCGCTCCTGCCGGAGAAGTAGGTGCCATCGCTCACCCTGACAGCAGTCGCGTGGCTGTTGAGAACATCTGAGATGCCGGGGTCGTAGGGGGCCGACCAGTCGCCGTTGTCGACCTGGTCCCAGGCCCGGAAGCCGTTGCCCCCGTTGTGGGTGTAGACGGTGTTGCCGTAGACGACCTGGTAGATCTTGGAGTCGGTCGCGGCGGTGTGGACTCCCATGTCGGTGATCGAATCTGTGGCAGGGTTGTAGCGCCACAGCCGTCCGCCACCGCGCGTGTGGGAATAGATCTCTCCGTCCTGCGGTCCCCTGAAAAAGATATCCGGGTGCGCCTCTCCGCCGCCCCTGTTGTCAAAGCCCCTGATCCTTCTCGCCCGTGCCCGGATTCCCGGGTTCAGCAGG
>JAYGDV010000124.1:0-3723 GCA_046582735.1 Planctomycetota bacterium | reverse complement strand
CTAATAGTCGTTGGCTTGAGCGAGCCATCCAACAGTCTCGCTTGCTGGTTGGGCGCCCTCGTCATTGTCTTGTTTTATGTGCCTATTTTCTGGCTGTTTAAATGGGCCTATTCCCGCCGACTGAAGGTCTGCAGTTCCGCGGCGGATTCGTTGGGGTTAACGCTCAGCAGGAAGTTCTCGTTCCCCTTCTTTCTTTACTCCCTTGAAGGCGAATACAAGGGATATTCCATTCGGGTCTATTGTGAACGGGAAGGCTCGGGGGAAACTCTGCGAGCCTGGACGGTGTACACTTTGAAGTGCCCGGAATCACTCAGGCAAGAGGTCAACGATGGTGAGATAGGTGGAGTTGTCGCAACCTTGCAGGGGAAGCCCAGACCCTGGTGGGCGGGCGCTGACCCCGGCGGGAATGACGTTTTCGTTGAAGATGGAGATTTCAAGTTGTGTTGTAACGGACTCCCGCCTATCTCCGATATCGTCTCGATAGTGGAGCAGATGACGGACTTGGTCGCGAGGCTTGAAGCTCCCCCGCCTCCCCCTGATGAGTGAGTGATCCTCTCCCCAAATCCGTATACGGTATACGTTACCCCGCGCAACGCGGTGTAAAGCGGTGAAAGACTTGCAAGAGTGGCCTGGCTCAATCCTTGAAGCCTAATTTCCTGGCCTTGTCCATGTCGGCTTCGGCCCGGGTTTTTTTGCCGAGGTGCTTGTAGGCCAGGCCGCGGTTGTACCAGGCTCCGGCATGACCAGGCTCCAATTTGATGACCCGGTTGTAGTCAACGATGGCCTTGTCGAGCTTTTTCGAGTAGGCGTACGCCCACCCCCGGAAGTAATAGCTCCTGGCGTTGCTCGGCTCGCGGCTAATTGCCTGGTTGTAATCATCGATGGCCCGGGCGTTCCTGCCCGCGCAGTGATGGACGTAACCCCGAGCCCTGTAGGCCTCGGCGTAACCCGGGTCGATGCGGAGCGCCCGGTTGAACTCCCCGATGGCCTTGCCGTACTCTCGTTTGCGGGGGGCCGCCTCGCGAGCGTCATCGAAGAAGGCCCTGCCGCGGTTGTAATGGGCCATGGCTTCGGCCGCGTTTTCGATCGAAACCGACCGGAAAGAAGGTAAGGAACAGGAAGCATTGAGAAGAACAACCGTGAGCGACAAACAGGTAGCAATTCGAATCAATGCAGGTCCCCTTTACTAAACATGCCCTACATCAACTATAGCAGGTGATTTTCCTTGTGGCCGTTAAATCTGGCACGCGCATCAATTCTTCGTCGAGGGGTGCCTGGCGAACCTCGCTTGCTTCTGCTGGTATTTCTGGCATAGGCTTCTGGCTGCTCCTCCCATTCATTACCCAGGGTGCTGTCATGGAACTTCGGCTTTACTTTCAGGATTACGAGACCGAGGAGACCTGGGAGAAGATCATTCCTTCTCCGGATGGGGAGGTTCTCAGGCAGACGCTCGAAGAGGTCTTCGGGGCGCCGGAGCAGAGCGCGGTAGCGGTTCTTGCTCATTCCAACGAGCTTGATTTCGTCCAGTTTCATTTGCTGGACCACTTTGCTGAGCTCGAAGAGGCCGAAACGCCGGCTGAGGGAGAAGAACCTGCTGAGGGAGAAGAGCCGGCCGCGGCGGACCTCTGCCACGTTGAATATTGCGAGGGGCACTGGGGCGGCCGGCACTCGCATTTTTTTTCCGAGAAGCTGAGGCTCGGGGAGGTGCTGGAGATCTTCCAGCGCAACCTCTCTGGCGATGAGAGCTGGAAGAAAGAGGGTGAGTGGAAAAAGCTGGTCAAGTCGGGGCCTGATACCTCCGAAGACTTCCGTGACAAGCTGGGGTCGCTGGCGATGGCGGTTGTTTTCCTCACCGTCGGCTGCCTGTTTCCATTCCTGACAGGAGATTCCGGCTTCAGCAGCTGGTTCATGGGTGGTGTGTGTATCCTCCTGGGGGCGCTCTTTGCCTGGAACACGTTTCGCTCCATTGGCTTTGAGGCGGGCAGGCCCTGGGCTAAGGCTGCGGATGCCCGCTGGGATTCCTACGACGAGGGAGCCCGCGCCAGGGCTGCGAAGAAGAAGAAGAAGAAACCCAGGAAGCCGATTTCTTTAAAGAAGGTCCAGGCCTACATCGCCCAGAACGGCTGTGGCCTTCTCTTCATCGCGGGCTCGATCTTTTTCATTATCTTCGGGATCGTCTCAGGGGACTGCCGCAACGGCTTCAACCGCAAGGCAGGGAAGGATCCTGCCGGGCAACAGTCGGAACAGAAGGCTGTCGATGAGAGCGGATCGAAGAGGCCCGGGCTCCGGAAGCCACCCCGGTAAGTGTCGGCTGGAATTTTGGTGCGCTGGCGGGATTCCATCCTTAACCTTGAGAGTAGTTGTGAAGAGAGGGGCAGGGGCGCCCCTCCGAAGGCAGCGGGCCTGTTGCCGAACCATTTTTAGCGGATGGGTATGTTCGTGGGGCCAGTAACTGGCCAGGGCAATCTTACTTCACCGGGCTTCGTGGCCGGGGGGCAGGCCGGTAGGCGTTGCACCCGGATCCATGAAACCCTGTTGGCTTCAGTGCGGGACGGGGCAACCCGCCACAACTTTGAAGGAGGATCGTATGGTTCGTCTGTTTGCTGCGGTTTTAGGGTTGAGTGTGTGCCTTCTTGCTGTTTTTGGCACTTCTCCAGCGGCTTTCGGAGGAGTTGGAGGGCAGATCATCAACGGCGACACCAATGGGGATGGTGATCGCGACATCAGCGATTCCACCTATTACCGGGTATGGCTCTTCGGGGGAGGTCCGGATCCGGTGGCCATTCTCTGTCCTGAAGACCTGGCCTCAAGGGTGGCGGAGCTTGAAGGCCTGCTGTCTGTAGCGAACGCTTCGCTCGATACCGCCGCGACAGACAACGCCGCTATGGCGGCTGATCTCGTTACGGTGAGGGCGGAGCTAGAAGCAGCCGATACGGCCCTTGCCAAATGCCTTGACGGCCCGGAGCCTGAGCCGGAACCTCGACCGGCAGTTGAAAACTGACAGAACGCGCATGTGCCTGGAACTGGATCCAGGCGGAGCCCCCGGTTGATGCCGGGGGCTTTTTTGATGAGGAACTCGGTTCTGCTTGCCTATCCCTGCGGCCCGTCATACCATCCTCGCGGGTCTGAGCGGCGGCGGTGTTTACTGCCGATTTTTAACCAGGTAGCTGAAAGCAGGATGATTCCGATGCGTGCAATATCAAGAGCAGGATGGTCCCCGTTTTTGACCCGGGTGGCACTGGTATCAGTTTTCATGGGTTGCCTGGCGAGGGCTGATGCCCAGGAGTTTCAGGCGGCCCTGGGGTTGGTCTATAGCTATGGTGGCGGCTTGAGTGAACCCTCCCTGCCCGGTCCCGCCTGGCTTCTGCTTCAAGAGCCAGATTCTCCCGAGAAGGATCCCCGGTTCCAGGGCACTCTCTTTCAGTGGAAATCCGAGGGTGGCAATCCCGGTGGCCCTGAGCTTAAGGAGCCGCTGGTCACTGATCGGCCAGATTTTACGGAGTCCTCTGTTGCGGTCGGTTGGGGCGTGAGGCAGGTGGAGTTCGGCTATACCTTCACCTCGAGTTCTTCCGGAGGCGTGAGGAGGGTTCGCACCCAGAATGCCGGTGAGCAGCTCCTTCGCGTCGGTGTGCATGCCGACTGGCTGGAGTTCCGGCTCGGTATGGTCCCCGGCTTCCTGATGGACACCATCGATGGTTTTGACCTGAGCCTGCCCATGGTGTT
>JAYGDV010000413.1:0-1632 GCA_046582735.1 Planctomycetota bacterium | reverse complement strand
GAATTGAGGTCGAGAGCCCATGACGGAGAAAAGAAAAACGGCAGCAGGCGAAGGTGGAGGCGGCTTCCAATTCCTCGACTGGTTGCCGTGGGAAAAGATCACCATGTGGGCGGTCTTTCTCCTGCTGGTCTTCAGCCTGCGAAGCTTCTTCTTCATCGTCTTCATGACCTTCATCATCGCCTACAGCATGAAGGGACTCGTTGACTGGCTGGCGAAGCTGATCTCGCCGGATGAGGAGAAGGCCTGGCTGTACCGCCTGTTGACGATTGTCAGCTTCCTTGCCCTCATCGGCGGTGGCTATGGTGTCGGACGTTTCTTCGCACCGCGACTGGTTGACCAGGTTGAGCTGCTCATTCCCAGGGCAGAGGAACTTGCCAGCAACCCCGGCGGGAAGCTGAACGAGGTTCTCCGGGACACCCTGGGGCAATACCTGTTGAACGAGAAATATGGCTCCTCCGGCGATGATGCCTACGACAAAGCCTACAAGGAGTACAAAGCCCGGGGATTACGCTACAGGGAATTCGACGCGTTTAAAAAAGAAACCGGGAGGCTCGAAAAACTGTTCGAGATTAACCTGGTGGAGAAGCAGGCGGCCGAGGCCCAGAAGCAGGATCTGAAGGCCGGCAGCCAGGACGAACGCCTCCTGGTCTGGATCCTGGCTGAGAGCTACGATGAGGTCTTCAATACCAAGGCCCGTGAGTTTGACGACAGTAATGCCGCTGCGGCCAGGGACGAAGGAGTCGAGCGCAACAATTATCCTTTCTTCGCCAAGCTGCCGGAAGCCGCGCAGCGGAAATCAGTGAGGAAGTACGTCAAGGAGAAGATTGAAAGCGACGCGGACTTCAAGAAGTCCCAACAGCAGAAGAGGAGTGCGCGTCTCAAGATCCAGGGACTTGAATATGTCAACAACCTGAGAAAGAAAGAGCCCGCTGTCTACAGGGAGAAGTTTGCTGCCTTTTACGCGAAACTGAAGACAAAATCCGCCGATGGAGAAGACGATGGGCCCGCAGAGCGTCTCGTAACCTACCCGTATGATAAATACAGAAAATTGAGCGAAGCGCTGGCGTTGGAGGATCCGCTGCAGTCTTTCTCGGCAGCCTACGATGCGGCGGTTTCCGGTAAAAAGCCTGACCCGCCTTCGGAGGCGGACCAGAAGGCCGGTTTTGAGCTCAAGGCGCGCACCGATGCCCTCGCCGAGTGGAAGCAGGGAGGCATTGCGAAGAAGATCGGCGCCAAGCTCGAAGACATGGCGGGGGAGGGACTCGCTGATATCGGCGCGGGGATGAAGGACCTCTTCAAACAGATGATCTATCTGCCCATCGCGCTCGGGCTCTCCCTGTTGTTGAGCTTCTTTGTCGTATTCGACCTGACGAAGATGCGCCGCGGGGTTCGAAGACTGCAGAGCAGTCGCCTGAAGGATTTCTACCTCGAGATCGCTCCCGGGCTCATCAGCTTCGGCCGCCTGATCGGCCGCGCCTTCCAGGCCCAGGCGGTCATCGCCCTGTTCAATACTATCCTGACGTTCCTGCTCATCGGGATTCTCGGGATCGACAACCAGCTCTTTCTCTGTTCCATCGTCTTTATCTGCAGCTTTATCCCTGTGCTGGGAGTGGTCCTCTCGAGCGTTCCAAT
>JAYGDV010000590.1:0-9234 GCA_046582735.1 Planctomycetota bacterium | reverse complement strand
CAGTCGAGGGCCTCGGCACCTCCTACAATTTCCATAATCTGCTGCGTGATACTGGCCTGCCGCTCACGGTTGTACTTACCCGTATAGAAGCGGGTCAGCTCGCCCGCGTTATCCGTAGCGAGCTTCATGGCCACGCGGCGGGCAATCTGTTCACCCGCGGCAGCCTCGAGCAGAAGACGGTACATAGTATGCTTGACTGAAAACGGCAATAAGTCTTCGAGGATCCGCGCCGGATCCGGCTCGAAGATGAAATCCGTGTTTTGCTGGGGAGCTTCCTCTCCATCATCGCCATCGGTCTCAGGCGGAACGATCGGCAGGAGCTGGAAGAGATCGGCTTGCTGTACGACCGCCGAGTGGTAGCGCGTAACGGCCACCATTACCCTGTCCACCTCACCTTTGCGGAAGCTCTCGATGAACCCCCCGGCAATCTCCGACGCCTGGGAGAAGGACGGCTTGTCCTCGATGTCGGTACGCTTCTCTGCGACCTCGACCTTGCGGAACCTGAAGCGGGAGATCCCCTTCTTGCCGACCATCATGACATGGGCTTCACGCCCCTCGGTCTGCTCCGCACGAACCCATTTTTCGGCCAGGTTGGAGACGTTGGCGTTGTAGCCTCCGCAGAGACCCCGGTTGGCGGTCACCACCAGCAGGGCGCTCTTCTGGACCTTCTCCTTTTCACGAACAAGGAAGTGGTCTACGTTCTGCCCGCCGGTGAGACTGTTGAGGAGCTCGGTGAGCTTGCTCGAATAGGGAGTCGAAGCCTCGACCCTGTCGATCGTCTGCTTGCTCTTGGCAGCAGCGACCATCTCCATCGTCCGGGTGATTTTCCGGGTGTTGGAGATCGAGGTGATCTTCTTCTTGATGTCCTTAAGACCGGCCATATCTCAGTAAACCTCAGGCTTCCTCGCCATCATCGGGATTTTCAGAGTCATCTGCATCCGTTTCAGCTTCCGCATCGGCTTCAGCCTCGGGCGCTTCGGCATCTGCGTTCTCCGCCTCAGCATCATCGGCTTCTTCCTCTTGGGAATCTTCGCCTGTTCCGGCTCCCGCGCGTGGATCCGGCGCTGAACCCTCAAGGAAGCTCCTCGAGAAGTCATCGCAGACGGGAGAGAGGAGAGCTTCGAGCTCTTCAGTGACCTCACCTGTCTCGCTGAGCTCCTCGACGATCTCGCTGTGGGTCGCCGTAATGAACTCGAGGAAAGCTTTTTCGTATTCGCTCACACGGTCAACCGGAACGTCATCGAGCTTGCCCTTTGAGCCGGCCCAGATAATCAGGATCTGGTTGGCCACGCTCATCGGCTCGTACTGGTTCTGCTTGAGAATCTCAACCATACGGAAACCACGATCGAGCTGACGCTGGGTGGCCGCATCCAGCTCGGTACCGAGCTGGGCAAAAGCTTCCAGCTCACGGAACTGGGCCAGGTCGAGACGCAGGGAGCCCGCCACCGCCTTCATACCCTTCACCTGGGCTGAACCTCCCACACGCGAAACGGAGATACCGACATCGATCGCCGGACGAACACCGGCGAAGAAGAGCTCGGGAACCAGGTAGATCTGGCCATCTGTGATCGAGATCACATTGGTCGGGATATAGGCCGACACCTCGCCTTCCTGGGTCTCGATCACCGGCAGGGCGGTGAGAGAGCCGGCGCCGAGGTCATCGGAAAGCTTCGCCGATCGCTCCAGGAGGCGCGAGTGAAGATAGAACACGTCGCCGGGATAGGCTTCGCGCCCGGGCGGACGACGCAAGAGCAGCGAGAGCTGCCTATAGGAGGCCGCCTGCTTACTAAGATCGTCATAGACACAGAGCGTGTGGCCGTTCTTCTCGTACATGAAATACTCAGCCATGGCGCAGCCGCAATAGGGCGCCACGTACTGAAGCGGAGCGGGCATCGCGGCGGAGGCGTTAACCACTATGGTGTAGTCCATGGCCCCGGTCTCGGTGAGGCGCTGGACGACTCCGGCCACGGTGGAGGCCTTCTGGCCGACCGCGACGTAGACGCAGATCACATCGCCGCCCTTCTGGTTGATAATCGTATCGATGGCGACAGCCGTCTTGCCGGTACCGCGGTCGCCGATAATGAGCTCACGCTGGCCACGGCCGATCGGGATCATGCTGTCGACTGCCTTGATTCCCGTCTGCAGCGGTTCCTTCACCGACTGGCGGTCAGCGATACCGGGAGCATCGGACTCCACCGCGCGGAACTTGTCGGTATTCAGCGGCCCCTTGCCATCGAGAGGATTACCGAGCGGGTCAACGACCCGGCCGATGAGCTCCTCGCCGACGGGAACCCGCAGTACCGAACCGGTACCCTTGACCGAGTCGCCTTCGCACAGGTCAGCGTACTGGCCGAGGATAACGGCTCCGATACTGGACTCTTCAAGGTTGAAGGCAACCCCGGCTGAACCATTGGAGAACTCGAGCATCTCACCGGCCATGCAGTTGGTCAGGCCGTAGATTCTCGCGATTCCATCTCCCACTTCGAGGATCGTACCTTCCTCCTCGACCTTGAATTCGCCGCTGTAGGTCTCGATCTCTTTCTTGAGGACCGAGGTGATTTCTTCCGGATTAATTCTCATGAATTAGCTCACTCTCGAACTTGGGGGACAGCATCTTGGAGCGCAGCTCCTTGAGTGCAGTCTTGAGACTGCCATCTGCCACCATTCCTTCGTAACGTACGATGATTCCCCCAATCAACTCGGGGTCTACCTTGTTATTCACAACGACCTCTTTACCGAGGCTGCCACTGATCGCCGCCGACAGCTTCTCAACATTCTCAGCCGCAAACGCTTCAGTGGAGACGACCTCGACACGGACCAGCCCGATATGTTCATCATGGAACACACCGAATGCTGACAGGATTCCCTTCAGCTCCGCTTCTCTCCCCTTATCTACCAGGAGGAGAAGGAAGTTCAGGAAGGTATCCGTCGCCTTGCCTCGAAAGGTCTTCTCGAAAACCGCGCTCTTCTGCGACGACTCGATGCTCGGGCTCTCGATAAAGAGCTCCAGCTCGGCATCCTCGGCGAGGAGACCGCTGAAGAAGGATACTTCCTCAGCGACATCGTCGAGTACACCGGCGCCATCGGCCGCCTCGAGAAGGGCTTTTCCATACAGGGCTGGGATCTTTTCAATCAGCATTTCAGATCACTCAAATTTTGAGGCTCCGGGTCCATCAATTGTCACTGAAACCCTTCACGGTTTCATCGATCAGCTTCTGGTTGTCTTTCGCTTTCAGATTCTTATCAATCAGTTTCGAGGCGAGATCGATCGACAAGGCGACACTGCGCTGGTGCAGGTCATCGAGGGCCGCGTCCTTAGCGAGCTCGATCTCCCGGGTGACGCGCTGGGAGATTTCCCCGGCCTCCCGGTTCGCATCCTCGATAATCTGGGCCTTGACCTTCTCCGCATCCCGCTTGCCTTCATCGATGATCGCACGCGACTCCTGCCGCGCGGTCTCGAGGTTGCCCTGGTGGGTCGCCATGGCGGCCTCGGCATCAGCCTTGGCCTTATCGGCAGCCTCCAGCGCATCTCGAATCTTTCCTGCGCGATCGTCCATAGCCCCCAGGATCACCGGAAGAAGCTTCTTCCAGAGAATGATGAGGACCACTACGAAAGAAATAACAGCCCAGATGGTCGGCGGAATCAGTTGCTTGGGAGCCTCACCCCCATGCGCTGGATCAGCAGCGAAAAGAAATGCCGGCGACAACAATGCAAAAGCAAAAACCACCCCTCGAAGGGTCCTGGACAACATGCTTTCAAATCTCCTGGAATATGATTCCGTTCGCAACCAAACCCTACAGCGTGGAAAGAAGCGCAACGACAACGGCGAACAGTCCTACACCCTCGATAAAGGCGGCGGTAAGGATCATGGCGCCACGGATATCATTGGCAGCCTCGGGCTGGCGAGCGATACTCTCCACCGAGCTGGCAGCGAGTTTACCAATACCCATTCCGACACCAATCGCGGCAAGCCCCGCACCAATCGCGGCGTAAAGCCCCTTCGGTGTTCCATCAGCCTGAGCGAGTAAACTGGAAAATACGTTTAAAAATTCAATCGGCATGCCCATTTTCGGACAACTCCTTTCTTGGATGAATCAATCAAGCCGAATAGCGCCCTACCGGAGCCTCAGTGCTCCGGGTGAACCGCCATCGACAGGAAAACTGTAGTCAGGAACGTAAATACAAACGCCTGTATCAGAGCTACAAGCAATTCGAGAAAAGTCAGAAGAGTAACAGCGACAACGCTGATAATCGAGATCACCCCGCCGCTGAGGAGAGAATCCATAGTCAGTGTGGCGGTGAAACCAAGCAGCACCGCGACCATGACGTGCCCGGCTACCATATTCGCACAGAGACGAATGGCCAGGGCACAGGGCCTGATGATGTGTGCCGCGATCTCGATCACGATGATCAGGGGCAGAATCACAACCGGCACGTGTGGGAACAGGTTCTTGATGTAGGTAAAGATGTTTCCCTGCTCCCTGAGACCGAGCCCGTGGTAGAGAACAAAGGCGCAAAGCGCCAGGGCCACGGTGATATAGGGATTTGCGGTCGCAGTATTGCCACCATGCCCTGCCCAGTCAAGCATGGGAATCAACCCGATGAGGTTACAGATCAGGATGTAAACGAAGAAGGTTGCGAGAATTGGCAAAAACTTCATCCCTGATTCCCCCATGAAGGGCAAAACCAGCTGGTTGCGAAGCGTATCAAGAATGGTCTCAACGAAATTTCCCCAGCGGCCGGGCACCGCATCGGGGTCTCTCTTGATCTGGCGAACATAGGACCAGAAGAAAAGAACCGTCAGGATCCCGGCGATGAAGAACAACGCCACCTGCTTGGTAATTCCCAGGCCATAGAGATGGTCACTGAACTCATAGAGCCAGCTTCCCTCGCTCACGAGGCCATCAAAGAGCCGCGCATCTGAGATGTGGTCCATGGGATTTGAGGCGGCCAGCAGGTTGAAACCGGAAGTCATGACTCGCCCCCCCCCGCAGGAGCCTCTGCTGTTGCGCCCGTTTTTGAGGTCGCAACCCAGGAACGAATAGCGCTGTCAAAACGATAAACGAGGTAAAAGCCGAGAGCGGGAAGCACAACCGATGCTGTCAATTCCGGGTAGAGGGCGTTGACAACCACCACGGCGGCAATAACCAGCCCGAAGCTCCAGAGCAGGCTGCCGTAAAAGGCCGCCAGCATCTTTGTTCCCTCCAGTGAAGCGGAAAGTTTTGTCAAAAAATGACTTCCGGCAACAAGCAGGATTCCAAGGGCGATCCCGGCCCCGGAGGCGACCAGGCCGTCTGCTCCCTTGAACTGGTTGCAGAGCAACGCCGAAAGGGCGGTGACCAGCAACAACCCAAGATACACGGGTAAACGTTTCATCTGCAGGCGTCCTCGGCTCGGTACGAATCCCTGATTCGCCGGGCCTTCCTTTTCCTCGTTCCGAATACGGCTTTACTTACAAATCGTTTTTTTCCGGCGGCTGGCTTTCGCCTTCAGGATCCTTGCCGGACTCATCAGTTTCCGACCCGCCCGAAGCAAAACCGTAGAGTTCCTTGTACAAAGACCAGAACCCGACGGCAAATCCGAAGGCAAGTCCCAGCAAGGTGAAAAGCACTTCCAGATCATACTTACGGCCAAGCCAGATTCCGCCCCAGGTAAAAAGTCCAACAGGGAGGATGAACTGCAACCCTATATGGCTGTGACGGAGATACTTAGCGTAGCCTTCTCGTTCTGGTTTTCGCTCGTCGTCTTGCAATGGAAGTGCGAAATTTAAATCAGGGTATGGACAAAGTCAACCCGGCAAAACTACTTCTTTTTCAGACCTGCGAAGAGGCCTAGGCCCACCATGCCGACGGATGGAAGGGCTCCCTGCAGAAAAGACTCGAAACCTGAAAACTGCTGGCCGAGGACAGCCGGGAAAGCCATGAATTGTTCCTGGGCAATCTGCCACTCGATGGTAACCCATCCCATCGATGAAAGTCCCAGGATGCCAAGGAAGAACAGGCCAAGGAAGAGGGCAAAAAGCCTGGCAAAGGCCTGCAGGGCGAAGCCTAGGATGAACGCCACGAAGAAGCCCAGTCCCCCCTTGAGGAACGCAGGTGACCATTCCTCGAGAAGATCCGGATCGAGAGCGGGCGTCGCTGTCCCGGGCGGAACAAGCTCCCCCACCGCAGCGCTGCCGGGGTTCGCGGCATTGGCCGGGTCCTGCCCGGAAGCCGGCGAAGTCCTCCCCGGTTGATCAATCGATTGCACCGCAGGTTCACTGGTGCTGGAGGGCGGCACCGTGTTTTTCTCACTGCCGGGATTCTTTCTTTCGACTCCTGGCTGCTGAGCCTCGGCCCCGGCAGCTGGTTCACGGCCGGGTACATCGGTGACACCGGGACCCGGACCGGGCCATTTCCCATCCGGGGACGGGTCCAGCAAACGCGTGGAATGCCCGGAAGGGGTTCCCATGAGCCCATCCCGGAAGAAGATAACACTCTTCATCCCGATCCCGACCAGGAACAGCACTCCTGCAAAAGAGCAGAGAACCTGCTTCCAGCGTGGCAGAGAAACCACGAAGCTCCTCAAGTTTCTCAAGTCATCACCTCCGTTCGGCGAATATACTAACCCCAAGAAGGTGAAAGTTCAGTCATCGACCGGGAGAAAATTACAGCTCCTCGTGCCGGCAACGGTAAACAAGGTTGAAAAGAAGATTCAATGGACGTTAAAAACACATAAAATGGGGCCTTGAGCCCCGTCCCCGGAGGAAAATTATCGATGTTCCGTACAACTGCTCTTTTTCTGCTGCTGGTTTTATCAGCAGGGATTTTCCCGGCCCTCCCGGCCCAGGAGAAAATCGGCAAGGCCCGTGCCAAGATCAAAATTGGCTGGGCTGAACTCAACACCAAGAACTACAAGATCGAATACGAGGCGGCCATCCCCGCGCAGACGGCCCACAAGATCGGCCAGGAGCTCGAAGATATCCTGGTGCAATACCAGAATCTCTTCCGCTTCAAGCCCTCCAAGAAGCTGCTCGTTCGCTTCATGGACTCTGAGAACACCTACGAACAGGTCGGCGGCAACCCGCGGATGTCGGGCTTTTACAATCCCGGCAGCGGCTACCTCGTCATCAAGCAGCTGCCCTTTTACGAGCTGGTGCCGGTCGTCTACCACGAGGCCTTCCACCAGTACCTGCACGCCTTCGTCGGCGATGTGCGCATCCCGATCTGGTTCAACGAAGGCATGGCCGTCTATTTCGAAGGAATGCAGCGTGATGAGAAGAGCAAGACCAGGGGACTCAACCCCAACCTCATCAAGCGCGGCAAGATCCGCATGGTGAAAGACGCGGTCAATACCCGCACACAGATCCCCCTCGAAACTCTCCTCAAGGTGACCCACGAAGAATTTCACGACAAAGAGAACGAGTCACTGTACTACAGCCAGTCCTTCGCGGTGATGTACTACTTCATGCAGCTTTCACGCGGAAAGGCCGCCATCAACTACATGAAGGAGCTCAAGAAAACCGGCGATCCGGAAGCGGCCAATGCCAAGCTCTTCGGCAAGAAGATGAAGAACCTGAAGAAGATCGAGTCGCACTGGAAAGGCTATATCCGCAAGCTCGATACACGGCTGACCGGTTCGAAGAAGAAGTAAGCCCTTCCGGGTTCAATCCTTCTTCTTGCCCTTGGAGCGGAGCTTCGCCTTGCCCAGGATCTTCTCCATCTCCTTGGTGAAACGATAGGGGTCGGACCTGAAGGGATACTGTCCCGACCTGGGGAACTTCGCCACGTAGCTCCTGGTGAAAAACTTCGTGACCTTGGTCACATCAGCAACCGGGGTCCAGAAATCGAGCTGCCCGATCATGATCATCACCGGCAGTCGCGGGGCCTTGTACTTGAAGATCTGCTTCAGGTTCCACTTGCTGTCGTTCATCACCTGCGGATCACCGGCAATCGAGTTGAGATGGCGCGAGACCCCGATCTCCGGACGCGATGGGTCGGCGAAGGCCAGGTTGCCAATGGCGCGCTGCAGGCCGCCCCTCTCCGCGTCATCCTGGGCCTCATAGGTCGGCTTGCCATCCTGCCCGATCATAATGCTGTTGGCGCCATTGTAGACCTCGGGATTCTTGCGCTTGCGCCCTTCGCGCTCGACATTCTTGATCGCCTTTGAATATTCGGAGCCGGCGGAGGCCGGGTTCACCATGATGAGACGCGTGACCGAAGAGGAAAACTTGGAGGCCATGTACATGCCGAGCGTCGATGCGCCCGGGCCGTGAGCGAAGATCGCGAACTCATCGAGACCGCTGGTTTTCATCAGGTCCGCGAGAGCTCCTGCGAGAATCTCAGTCGGGTAGATCACGAAGTTACCGTTGGTGGTCCTGGCGAGACCCTTGAAATCCTGGATCCGCGGCATCTGCACGTAATAGACCTTGCAGAACTCCTCGACCCCGTGGAAATAGGGCCTGAAGTAATCAGGACTGTAGCCGCGCTTGGGAAGCACGAGGAGAGGATAGCCCTCCCCGGCAACCTTCATATTGACCGTTACCTCCACCCCGCCACTCCTGACCACGCGAGTACGCCGGTCACCGGGGGCGGCACTGAGATTCTCAGGATCCGGAGCCTCCTCCTCGATCCTCTTCTCGAGGGAAAACTGGTCCTTGACCGTATCCCACCATTTGAACCAGTCATCGACGTTGTCACGGTAGTACTGCCCGGTGAGGGTTTCGAGAGCGAAGCGAGTCTGGATCCATTCGCTGTAATACTTGCTCTTCTTCTTCTCCAGCTTGCGGAGATTCTCCAGCAGCAGCTTGATGCTCGACTTATCCGGATACGCCAGCATTCCCTGCAGCGCCGCGAGACGAACCCGCGAACTGGAATCCTGGAAAGCAGTCGTGATCCATTCAAACTTCTTCTTTTCGGGATCGTGTTTGCGAATGCTCGGCAGCACGAGGGCAAAATACTGGATGCCGCGCCCGCGCCGCAGGAGCTCTTTGTAATGCTCCACCTCGCGCTCTTCGTTGCCTCCCTTGTCCTTCTCGAACTGCTGGCGAATCTTGTAGATCAGGGAGTGAATGATCGCTTCCTTGGAATTCTCATGCTTGCTGCCCTTGAGGATTTTAAGGATCTCCTTGTCCGAATCCTCCCCCTCTGCAGCCATCAGGGCCTCGTAGGCTCCCTGCTTGACGTACCAGTCGTAGCGCAGAGGATCCCGCGGCGCGAGCCTGTCAAGGACGTTCCAGATTGCCTTGAGTCCCC
>JAYGDV010000579.1:0-2072 GCA_046582735.1 Planctomycetota bacterium | reverse complement strand
TTTTCCCTGTCTCTATGTCGAGGCAGAAAAAACGCCCCTTGTCGTAATGAGAGAGTCCATAGAGCAGGTTGCCATTCACAATTGCTGAAGCCATGTCCAGCGCCACCTTCTTCTGGCTCCAGCGTTTCTTCACCGTCCACTTCCCCGCCTTGTAGAGCGGCTCGATGCTGTGGACGCCTCGGTTCTCTCCGCCCAGGAGCACACGCCCCTTGTGGAAGACAGGAGTCGGCATGTTCTGGTTATGGGTTTCGTGCGGGAAGGGATACTCCCAGAGCAGGCGCCCTGACTCACTCTCAACACCAGCCAGGACCCGGTGGTTCCATTCGACGACCTGGCGGACCCCGCCGATCTCAACCAGCAGAGGTGAGGAATAGCACGGGCCGTCTTTACCCTGGCTCCAGACCTCCTTGCCGGTCACTGCATCCAGAGCAATCAAGGCTCCCTCCTCCTCGGTTCCGTAATGCGCAATCACCCGGCCCCCATCGACCAGCGGCGAAGTGGCCGCGCCCCAGTAGGGATGACTCTTCTTGAACCGATTGCTGTAGTCACGGCGCCAGAGCTGTTTCCCTGTGGCTGCATCCCGGGCAGTAAGAACCCCTGTTATGCTCATCGTGAAAAGACGTCCATCGGCAAACACCGGACAGGACTTGGGGCCCTTGCCGTGACGCTCTCCACCTCCACCGATCTTGAACGGCACCGGATGGCTTTCCCTCCATAGCACAGCACCTGTAGCCAGATCGAAACACCAGGCAACCTCCTCTCCATCGAGCCGGGCATGCTGGTAAACACGACTGCCAGCGACAAGGGGCGACCCATAGCCGGTACCGACCCGTGCTCTCCATCTTCGCTCAAGCTTCTCCGGCCACCGAGCCGGAGCTTTAAAGCCTGAAACCCATCCATCTCGTTTCGGGCCAAGCCACCCTGTCCAGTCAGCTTCAGCAACCCGGGAAACCTGTGCCTGGGAAGCTCCCGCCAGGGAGAACAAAACTGCGATAACCACAGCCAGCCTGCAATACAACCGGTTCATCTCCTGGGTCCTTCCTGGTGATTGAAAATGAATTCCCCTGAGGCAACAGGAGTTGGAGGGCCACCAACCCACGGGAGCAGGCGGCTGGAAATCCCCGACACATTCTGACTGTTTAAAACAGCTCCTTGATAGGCTCCCGATCCAGCACCAGCTTCCCCGGATTACGTGGAACAGTGGGGTCCAGCCGCATCTTCCCGACATCGAACACCGTATGCAGGATCGTCGACATCATGTCCCCTGGAGTAATCGGCTTCGATGCCGGCTTCTCTGCCCTGGCCGTGGATTTCCCGATCACCTGACCCATCCGGAGCCCTCCTCCGGCGAAGAGCAGGGGACAGAGATTCGCCCAATGATTCCGACCGCTGCCCTTGCCGATCTTCGGGGTGCGTCCGAAATCACCCGTGACAACCAGCAGGATTTTTTCACTGAGCCCGCGCTGCTCAACATCCTCGAGGAAGGCCGAGACGGCCTGGTCCATTGTCGGGCCAAGCATAGCCATCCCCTTGACCATTCCGGGATTGTTGCCATCGGCGTGCATATCCCAGCCTGCGCTATGCACCGAGACAAAGCCGGCCCCTGCCTCGCAGAGTCTTCGTGCCAGCAACATCTGTTTACCGAGGGTGCTGGGTCTGAAATTCTTATGGCCGATCCTGATATGGCTGGTGTCGTATTTCTCCACGACCCGGGGATCCTCCAGGGCCAGGTCAAACGCCCTGGTCGCGCCACCAAGGAGCATGGAGATCGCCTGGGCCGAGAATTTGTCCACCGCGCTCAGCGCCCTGCTGCTGTCAACCTGGCGCCGCAAGGTATCGATGGACTCGAGAAGGTGGCGGCGGTTCCCGAAAACCTCCTGGGGAAGATTCAGCGTCATGTTCGCTACACCCGGATCCTGGCGCTGGTCCTTGTTCTCTCCAATGACCTTTCCGGCCGCCTTCGCGCCCCATCCCACCTGGCGAGGAAACGGCCCATAGGATCCTCCGAGAGAACCGGGCCAGGACCCCTTATTGAATCGATGGAACTCCTTGATGTACTGGTGATCAATCTC
>JAYGDV010000515.1:0-1811 GCA_046582735.1 Planctomycetota bacterium | reverse complement strand
CACTTCCAGATCTTTCCCCCGGGAACGGCCACGAGCAGCTTGTCACAGATGGGGCAGCCGGCTGGGACAACCGAGGCGGACTCAAAGTGGTCCACGCAGAGGAAGGTGCCGACGCTCTTCTGCCGGGTCAACTCCAGGCGGCAGACACTGCAGTTACCTTCTTCCCGGCTGACAACACGGGGATGCTCACTGCAGGAAAAATGTCGGGGTCCCCCGGAATCGTCAGAAGAGGACGGACTGCTGCCAGGCCCCTTCCCACAACCCGCAATACAGGCCAGGCTCAGCAGCGCGAGGATTCTTTTCAGCAGTAGTGACCTGCCCCTTTGCGAAGGCATGTTTTGCCTCTTCGATTCAGCAAATATAAGATATCAGCAATACAGTACTTCGCATTGAAACGGTACCGGAGACAACGGTGAAGAAAAAAAAGGCGCTTCTGTTGATCTGCTGCATGACGGCATCCCCCGCCGCCGCCGTCGCGCATGACATTGTCACCTCGCGCTACAGCTACCGCGAACATGTCCTGCCGATCCTCAATGCGCACTGCGTTCACTGCCACTGCCCCGATGGCCCGGCACCCTTTCGGCTGACGAGCTACCTCGATGCACGCCCGAGGGCGGAGGCGATCAAGGAAGAGGTCCTCCTGAGAAACATGCCACCCTGGTTTGCGGAGGAGGGGAAGCACGAACTCATCGGCGAGGACAGGCTGAGTGCCACCGAGCTCGACATCCTTGTCGAGTGGAGCAGCGGCGGAGCGCCGGAGGGAGAGGGCGAGGTCTACACGGGCACCCCCCGCAAAGGGAGAGCGCCGGAGGTCGCCGACCTTGAGCTCGAGATCCCGGAACTGACGGTGGCGCCGGGTCGAAAACGGAAAACCGTGCAGGTGAGGATGGCAACGGAACTCAAGCGGCCCGCCTGGATCACGGCCTGGGAGCTGAGCACAGCCAAGGTCGACCTGCTGCGGGTGGCCACGCTCCATCGCCAGGAGGTCACTGCGGAGAATTACCTCGGAACCCGGATGTCGACCGATGGAAAACTGAGCTGGAATGGAGCCGGCGCTGCCATCGCCCCCGGGCAGGAGCTTGTTCTGACCATTCTCTATTCCCGGCCCTGGCGCCTCGGCAACAGGAAGGAAGGCGCACGGGGAAAGCTGCGACTGTGGACCACGGATACCCGGCCGCCACGCCTTCTCCATGCCAGGAATCTCAAGGACAGCGGCAACCTGCCGCGGGAAGCTTTGCTCCTTGGCGTCTATCCGACCGCTCCCCTGCGCCTGGTGGCGGCAGGCGGCAGCGACAGCCTGCTCGAGGTGTTCGCAGCTCCTCCCGACTGGCCGGTCTTCTATCGCTTCAGCAAACCCCTGGAATCTCCGGCAGGCCTGGAGACTGGTCCCGGCGCCGAGGGCTCCATCGTCTTCACCATCCCCTGAAGCAGATCATTCTCAGCTCAGCTTTTCAGCCGCCCTGGCGAGCCCGCGGCGGGCAAGAAGATGCACAATGACTGTAAGGCATCCCAGGCCCGCTCCGATCCACTCGATTCCATCCTCCCCGGCCATCTTGCGGGCCACCCAGAAAACACCGCTGAAAAGAAAGATGCTCACGAAACAGAGGAAATTTACCCCCCCCATCACCCTGCCGCGAAGATCCCCCGGGGACCAGAGCTGGATGCTGGTCTGCAGGGGCAGGGCGAACATCCC
This sequence comes from Planctomycetota bacterium, assembly GCA_046582735.1. GTDB lineage: Bacteria > Planctomycetota > UBA8108 > UBA8108 > UBA8108 > UBA8108. Next base: position 118 of record JAYGDV010000515.1, on the reverse strand, counting down.
TCCCGCGATCCCAAGCAGAAACAATGTAGCCCTGGCTGCATGGATGCGGTCTATCGTCCAATCCTGGAACTGGAGATCCTCGTGCGTCCACCCCAGTGCCAGCAGGCTCAAGAAGAGA
>JAYGDV010000510.1:0-3437 GCA_046582735.1 Planctomycetota bacterium | reverse complement strand
GGGTAAGCTCTTCGGAACCGTGGTAGAGCATGCAGCGGAAGGTTCCCTCCGGCAGAATGTCGAGAATAGAATCAACCGCCTCGATACTGATCCGATGATCTTTCTTCTCCTCGAGATCAACCCTGACCTGCCCCAGGAGAGCATCTACCTCGAGTATTTCACCAATTCCCCAGCCTGATTCGTGATAGACCACTGCCCCTGCCCTGTATTGGAGCAGCTTGCTGAAACGGTCAAGGGCAGCTACCTTATCGGTGGCATTCTCGATGTCACAGGCGGTGAAAAAAGCCCGCTCGGCTGACATCGGACCGTTTTCTTCCAGGAATGCGTCAAGGTAGACAGCCAGGTATTCCTTCCTGGCGGGAAATGCGCGGACCATGACCTGCCCGAGTGCAGCCCTCTGCCCCGCGGCAATTCCGGAAAGCGCCGCCGTAGATGAAGCGGCTTCCGCCTCGTCTGAATCGCCGGATTCATCACTGAGAGCGTCCCAGGTCAGTTCGAGCAGCGGCTTGATAATCGACTCCTGCCCCTGCTGCAGACATTCTGCCGCAAAGCCCGAGAGATCATTGAGCGTGGAAGTCAGTTGGCCTGTATCTTCCAGGATCTCCATCCAGAGATTCTCAATCCGGTCAGAATCCCCTTCACCTAGGCTCTCGTAGAGATCCGTAAACTTTGAATCGGCATTAGCGGGTGCTGCAAGATCGGACATTAATGATCGCCCTGAGTTCTAAAGCGTCTTCCCAAACCACTGCGGGAAGATGTAAACGGCCGATTAAAATATTAGATGCCCCAAAAAACAAGCGATAGCTGATGAATTTGTCAGTTTAACATGAGCCGTCAGCCGTCCGCGCACCTGCTCCCGGCGCTGCCGGACCTTTCTTCAGGAGAAATACCCTCGAGATATGAGTGAAAAAGAATCACGGATGCAGGCGCTGGATTTCCTCAGAAGCACCGATTGCCGGGCGGTCGTATTCGATATGGACGGCGTTCTTGCCGACACCGAGGAGTTCCACCTTGAAGCCTGGAGCCGGCTTGTCGAAGCACATGGCCTGGAGGCCGGCGAACAGGGGCTCTCTGGAGGAATGCTCGAGCTCATCCGGAGCACCTTCGGCCAGGCCAACGACACCATCATTCCCCTGCTGTGGGAAAAGGCTGGGCGCTCCCCGGGCGAAGAACTGGCAGCTCTCAGCCTTGAAAAAGAACAGTGCTACAGGAACTGCGCCCGCGGCCGGGTTCGTCCCATGCCGGGCATAGAGGATTTTCTCGGGCTCTTAAAAAAAGAAAACATTCCTGCAGCGATCGGGACCTCCGGCCCGGAAGAAAATGTCAGCTTCATTCTCGAAGAATTCAACTGGAGAAGCGTCTTCCAGTCGCTTGTCCATAGAAACCGTTTCAAGAAGGGAAAACCCGCTCCCGACTGTTTCCTGGTCGCAGCCGAAGAGCTTGGACAACCTCCCGATAAAACAGTCGTCTTTGAAGATTCGGTGCACGGCCTCATGGCTGCCAACAGGGGAGGATTCACAGCCGCAGCCATAGCCAGCACCCATGAGCCGGCTGAATTAACGGAGTACACAGATTGGGTCTTTAGAGACTTTAGGAGTCTATCCTGTTAAGATTGCCGTTTCGTTTTTTCAGGCCATAAGCAATTTATACGAGTCGAAAGGTTTTCATCATGGCGATCCGCGTCGCAATCAACGGGTTCGGACGAATTGGCCGAAATGTTTTCAAGGTGCTTTCACAGCGGGATGGTGTCGATGTGGTCGCAATCAACGACCTGGCCGACAACCATATGCTCGCCCACCTGCTGAAATACGACACCGTCACAGGCCGGTTCTTCGGGGATGCAACGGTGAAGGCGACAGACGATTCCATCCAGGTAGGAGACCAGAGCATCAAGGTTTTCTCAGAACGCGAACCCGCCAATCTCCCCTGGGGTGACCTCGAAATCGACGTAACCGTCGAGTCGACCGGAATTTTCCGCGCCCCCGAGCAGGTAGAATGGCACCTGCAGGCCGGGGCAAAGAAGGTGGTCCTGACCGTTCCTCCAAAGGACCCGCTTGACAACATGGTGGTCCTGGGCGTTAACGATGACACCATCACCCCCGAGCAGAAAACACTCTCCAACGCCTCGTGCACAACGAACTGCCTGGCGCCAATCGCCAAGATCCTCAACGATTCCTTCGGTATCGACCACGGATTCATGACGACGGTCCACGCCTACACCAACGACCAGCACGTAGCGGACCTGCCACACTCCGATCCAAGACGCGCCCGAGCCGCAGCACAGAACATCATCCCCACCACCACCGGGGCAGCAAAGGCGGTCGGAAAAGTCCTGCCCGAGCTCGAGGGCAAGCTCGATGGTCTCTCCCTGCGCGTACCAGTGGTGAACGGATCGATCGTTGACCTGGTCGTCGAGCTCGAGAAGGACACCACGGCTGAAGAAATCAACGCCGCGGTCAAGCCGCCGCAGAGGGGCCGATGAAAGGAATCGTCGAGTATACCGAAGACCTCATCGTCTCCAGCGACATCATCACAAACCCTCACTCGGCGATCTTCGATTCCGATGCAACCATGGTGCTTGGCAAAACCGGACGTTCGGCCAAGGTGCTCGCCTGGTATGACAACGAGTGGGGCTATTCCAACAGGGTCGGTGACCTGATCGAAAGGATCACCTCCTAGGGATATGGCATCGGCTCCTGTCGCGGACACCGTCGGCTGCGACATCGGCGGAAGCGACATCAAGCTCATCGTGCTTCGAAGGGGACGGTTGTCCCGCAGGCAATCGTTCCCCTCACCGGCGGATGCCGGCAAGAGGGCCTTTGTAGACACCCTGGCCGATCTGCTTCGACCGCTGCCGGAGTCCCCGCTGGGAATCGCCCTGCCAGGCTTTCTCGATGGAAAACTCAGGCGTATAGTCCACCTGTCGAACCTGCCGCAGCTCGCTGGGCTTGACCTTGCCGCCAGGCTTGAACGCAGGCTGAAAAGAAAAGTGTTCCTCGAGGCTGATTCCAATGCAGGAGCCATGGGAGAAGCCCGACTGGGAGCTGGACGGAAAATCGAGCGGCTGCTTTACCTGACCATGGGAACCGGACTGGGAGCAGCCCTCTCTATCAAGGGCTTCCCCGTCAGGGTCAGCAACAATACTGTAGGACACGTTGGCAGCCTGCCGATCTGTTCAGAAAAAGGAAGGGGTGCCGAGGCTCTCCTCAGCGCAGCAGGTATCCTGCGCCGCTTCCAGGCGCAAGCAAAGCAACCCGCCATTTGCAGCACCCTTCAACTGCTGGAGCTTGCCGAGGCTGGCGACGCAGGCGCCCGGGCAGCCTGGCAGAGAACCGGTGAAATCCTCGCTGAACTCCTGGGGTTGCTCGTCCCGATGTTGAGGCCGGAAGGAGTGATCATCGGCGGAGGAATTGCAGGGGCAGCGGAGTTCTTCCTTC
>JAYGDV010000452.1:0-2301 GCA_046582735.1 Planctomycetota bacterium | reverse complement strand
AGCTCAGTTGGTCAGAGCAGCAGACTCATAATCTGACGGTCCTTGGTTCGAGTCCAAGTGGGCCCACCAGGTCAAGGCCTGCCGTGACGAATCGTTGCGGCAGGCTTTTTTTTGCTCATCGGCGCCGCTGAAAAAAAATGCCTGTTTCCGCCTGAAGATGCGATTCTGTGTGGCGAGAGGATGGAGCATGAGTGAAGAAACCGCGAAGATAGATCTCGAGAAGATTTCCGCCACTCGCCAGCAGGTCTCACGCCTGTACTTCGCCGGCTTGCTCGACAGGGATGCGCGGCTGCGGGCCTTCGAGCTCCTCAACCCTACCCGTCTCTGGCGGCTGTGGGCATCGCGGCTCCTGCTGGTCCTGGGGGCGGCCCTGGTCCTGACAGGGATCGTTTTTTTCTTTGCCGCCAATTGGAACAGCCTCTCGACCCTGGCGAAGCTGGCTGGGATCGAGGTCGGCCTTGTCCTGTGTCTCGCAGGCGCCTGGCTCTACGGCCTCGAGCGCTTGAGCGGTAAGGTCCTGCTGCTGGGGGCCGGTGTGCTGGTGGGTGTTTTCCTGGCGGTCTTTGGCCAGGAGTACCAGGCCGGGGCCGATGCATGGGATCTCTTCGCCCAGTGGTCAGCCCTGATTTTCGGCTGGGTCCTGCTGGCCCGGTTCGTTCCCTTGTGGGGCGTGTGGCTCGTGGTGACGAACCTGGCCGTTTTCCTGTTTGTCGCACAGACTGGTTTCCTCAGAGGTGCTGCTCAAATCAACCTGCCCGCTATCCATGCGGTTCTCAATGGGGCGGTCCTCGTCGCGCGGGAGCTTGCCTGTGCCCGGGGCGCCAGCTGGCTCCAGGACCAGTGGACGCGTCTGCTGCTCGCCCTCGCCGTGCTGTTCACGCTGTTGATTCCTGTGCTGGAAAGCATCTTTGATTATGAGCAAGAGTATGTGTTCAGCCTTCTCATCGGGCTTGCCGGCGGGGCGTTTATTTACTGGTTCTACCGGTTCAGAACCAGGGACATGTGGTGCTTTTCCGCCGCCTGTCTTTTCTGGGCTATTGTCATAGAGGTGGGGATAGCCCGGATAGTTTTTGACGACAACGATCGAGGGGCCGGATTCGATATCGAGGTGAGGCTGCTCTTCATGGCTGTATTTACCGTCGTACTTTTCGCCGGGGCGTGCTGGCACGTTATGAAGGTTCTCAAGGAGCCTGCGGCCGAGACAGAGAAAACCGCGGCAACCGGGGGGGAGAAAGATGCCTGAGTACCAGGCGCAATATACGATTCCGGGCCTTCTTGCCCGGCTGCAGAGCGAGGGCCAGTTCGATGACATGGAGAAGGCCTCTGAGTTCATCCGGAAGCTCCACACCGGCGATGACCCGCCACTCTACCTGCGCGCTCTCATTGGCCTCGGCGCCTTCATCTCTTCGCTCTTCCTGATCGGTTTTCTATTCGTAAGTGAACTCATCGACGAAGATGGACCTTTTCTCGTCTGGGGATTGGCCTTCATTGTCGCCGCTTTCGGATTGTGGAAGTGGTCACAGAAGGAGGGTGATGCTTCCTTCCTGAATATGTTTATAGCAGTGCTGTCCTTTACCTGGATGGCGGTGGGGAAATTTCTCTTCGTTGCGGAGTTTACCGAAGCCTATGATGAATGGGGAATTTTCGGCGGGCTGCTGCTGGTCACCGCCGCGACCTATTTCGTCTACCAGCTGACGATCGACCGCTTCCTCTCCTGCCTGGGAGTCTGCTGTGCGCTTACAGCCGCGATCAGGGGAGAGGGCGATCTGGACGGGGATCCCGGGGTCATTATTGCCATGGGCCTGTGCATCTGTGGCCTGGCCGCCCTGCAGGCCTCCCTGGCCGCCTATCTTCTCAGCGGGCGGGTGACTCGTAAGTTCCTGCCGATGGCCTATGCCCTGGTGGGAGGCCTGACGGTCAACGTGTTCCTGCTGACCATGGAGGGCCCCAGGCTTGAAGAGAGAACGGGTTTTCCATTCGTGCTGGTGCTCGCCCTGTTGCTGGCCGCAGGACTGATCGCGCTGATGGTGAGAGCTGCCGGCGGACGCAGGGTCTCCAGGAACCCCCGCCTGCTGGCGGCGCTGCTGGCCATCCTCGCCTGTGCCTTCTTCATCTCCCCGGGCATCCTGCTCGGGGTCTGCCTGCTGGTCTACGGCTACGGCTACCACGACCGGCTGCTGACGGCCTTTGGGGGGCTGGTGGTGCCGGTTTTTCTCTTTCACTGGTACTACGATATGGAGCTGACGCTCACCGAGAAGTCGGCCGTGCTGGCCGCTAGCGGCCTGGCCATGCTGGCGGGCC
>JAYGDV010000451.1:0-8524 GCA_046582735.1 Planctomycetota bacterium | reverse complement strand
TGTCCCGGTAGCGCACCTATAATCCTCGTTCCGAAAAGCCCCTTCTTTCCATGGTGCCCAGATGACAGTTTTCAGCAACGCAATTCCAGCAGAGGCCTCGTTCGCCAGGATCGAGCCGGGCCAGTTTGCAGGTGGGACGGTTTCACTTCCGGGCTCCAAGAGCCTGACCAACCGGGCACTTCTTATTTCGAGCATGATTCCAGGTGAATCGATCCTTCGCAATGCCCTCGATTGTGATGATTCCCGCCACCTCAGCAGAGCGCTGAAACAGCTGGGGGTCTCCATCAGTTCGGAGGCCGGCGGGCCGAGGTGCGGATCACAGGATGCTCTTACCTTTACGGTCAGGGGGGGGATTCTCGGGTACTCCAATAAGAAAGCCGGTTTCCTGCTGGGCAACGCCGGTACAGCTACCCGTTTCCTGACCGCGGCACTGGCAGCTTCGGGAGGGGAATACGTCGTCGATGGAGATGAGAGAATGCGCGAGCGTCCGATTAACCAGCTGGTCGAGGCCCTGAGGGACCTGGGTGCCGAGATCAGATGTCCCACCGGTTGTCCTCCTGTAGAGATCGGCCCCCGCGGTCTGCAAGGTGGCCGGGTCAACATGGCGGGCAATACCTCGAGCCAGTTCATCTCGGCTGTGCTGATGGCGGCTCCGCTGGTCAGCGAAAATATCGAGGTTCGACTTGTGGGCGAGATTCTGTCAGCGCCTTACCTCGACCTGACCCTGAGGACCATGCAGGATTTCGGGGTGAGGGTGGACATCCACGATGACGAGAGTGATGGGCATTTGGTCTATCACATTGAGGCACGCAAGGAATACAAGGAGAGGGATTATTTCGTCGAGGGAGATGCCTCCACAGCCAGCTATTTCTTTGCCGCCGCAGCCCTGACCGGTACGACAGTCCGGGTGGAGGGTGTCGGCAAGGTGTCCCGCCAGGGAGACCTGCGCTTCGCCGATGTGCTGGCAGAGATGGGTTGCCATGTGAAAAAGGACGTGGACTCGATTACCGTGACGGGGCCCGAAGAGATGCTGGGGGGAACCGTCAATAATTGCGCGGACATGCCGGATGTCGTTCCGACCCTGGCGGTTGTCGGGGCTTTTTCCAGGGGCCGCACCCGGCTCCATGGTGTTCCCCATCTGCGCTACAAGGAGAGTGACCGCATCGCCTCTGTGGCCAGCGAGCTCAGAAAACTGGGCGTCGATGTAAAGGAACTGGATGACGGCCTCGAGATCAACGGCCCCGCCGGACCGGATGAGTTCTCCCTGCACGGCGGCCGGATTGATTCATGGGGAGACCACCGGATCGCGATGGCGCTTTCACTGGCAGGATTGCTTCTTCCCGGCGTGGAGATTGAAGATCCCCGGGTGGTCACTAAGTCCTATCCCGGTTTCTTCGCGGAGTTGGCAAGCCTGGGAGGAAAGTCGACCTTTCATGCCGCCGGGGGGGATGAAGTCGTCGCAGAGGAGAACCCGTCATGAGCTCCGTTGCGGATGCCTTCGATATCATCGTCGTTGGCGGGGGACATGCAGGGATTGAGGCGGCCTTTGCCGCCTCGCGGATGGGAGCAAGAGCGGCCCTGGTCACCCTCGATGCGAGGGCGATCGGGAGGATGTCCTGCAATCCGGCGATCGGTGGAATCGGCAAGGGACAAATGGTGCGAGAGCTCGATGCGCTCGGAGCCGAGATGGGACATGCGACCGATGCCACTGGAATCCAGTTTCGCCTCTTGAACACTCGCAAGGGTCCCGCTGTGAGGTCTCCCCGGGCCCAGTGCGACAAGCACCGCTACAGTCAATACATGAGCACCCTGGCGAATTCCCTGGAGGGATTGAGCATCGTGGAGGGGGAGGGGGCGGCTCTCCTGCTGGATTCGGGCAGCTCTGCGAGCTCCCGGGTCGCAGGATTGCGGCTTGCCGATGGCAGCGAGCTTCGCGGCCGCTCGGTGATCCTGACCGCTGGAACATTTCTGCGAGGACTGATGCATTGCGGGGGCAAACAGGACAAAGGCGGGAGGGTTGGAGAGGGGGCTTCTTATGGCCTCTCCGATTTCCTCGAGGAGCTGGGCTTCAAGCGCGGCAGGTTGAAAACCGGCACCCCGGCAAGGGTAGATGTCGCAACGGTCGATTTCTCCAGTACCACTCCCCAGCCGGGAGACGAGGTCCCAACTTTTTTTTCATTCGAGACAGGAGAGTGCGAGCTCGAGCAGGTCGACTGTCACATCGCCTGGACGAATCCAGAGGCCCACGAGATCATCAGGGACAATCTCCATCGTGCTCCGATGTACTCCGGGCAGATCGAGGGAACCGGGCCTCGCTATTGTCCTTCTATCGAGGACAAGGTGGTCCGGTTTGCAGACAAGGAGAAGCACCAGATTTTTCTCGAGCCTGAGGGGCTCGACACGTCCTGGATTTATCTCAACGGCATCTCTACCAGCCTTCCCGAGGATGTGCAGGACAGTGTCCTGGGTACAATCCCCGCCCTGCGGGAGGCGAAGATTCTTCAGTACGGCTACGCTGTTGAGTACGATTTCTTTCCGCCTACCCAGATCAAGCCGACCTTCGAAACCCACGCAATCGAGGGGCTCTATTTTGCCGGCCAGATTTGCGGCACCAGTGGTTACGAGGAGGCTGCGGCCCAGGGGTTCCTTGCCGGGGTGAACGCAGTGCTGCGCACCCGGGAGCAGGAGCCGTTTGTCCTTGACCGGTCGGAAGCCTATATCGGGGTCCTGGCCGATGACCTGGTGAAGGAATGCCCGGTTGAGCCCTACAGGATGTTCACCTCCCGGGCTGAATACCGCCTGCTGCTGAGGTCTGACAACGCTGATCTTCGTCTTTGTCAGAAGGGCCATCAGCTGGGGTTGATTTCAGATGAGAGGATGCGAAGGGTGGAGGCGAAGCGGGAGCAGATCGAATCTTTGAGAAGTGCTCTGCGGACCGCTCAAAGCGATGGGGTCTCGCTGGAGAAAAAAATTCGCCGGCCGGGGGAGAGCCTGGAGGCGCTCCTGAAAGATTTTCCGGAGCTCGGCAGCGATGTCGAAGACGAAGTTGTCGAGCAGGTTGAGATCCAGGTAAAGTATGCTGCCTATATTGACCGTCAGAGGTTGCAGGTGGAGCGGTTTAAACGGCTGGAGAACCTGGCTATCCCGAGCTCCTTTGATTACTGTTCGATCATCGGTTTACGCAATGAGTCGATCGAGAAGCTTGATAAAATTCGTCCGCTTTCGGTGGGGCAGGCATCACGCATATCAGGAGTGACTCCCGCCGATATCGGGGTTCTCCTGGCTCACATAGACGGCAGGCGCCCGAAAAAACTTCAGGATGTTCCAGACGGAGTCGCCGGCTAATGACAACACCTTCACCAGGTAACCAGCAAAGAGGTGTTCTCCCCGGCGTACGCCGGGAGGAGGATTTCGAGATCCTCGCTGAGAAGGGGCTTTACGCTGACAGGTTCATGGGGCTCTCGGTGCTGGACTGCCGTCTTCCAGGCGGCGGTGAAAATCAGCATCTGAGGATTACCCTGCCTTCCGTGGTGGCGGTTGTAGCACTGCTGCCCGGCACCAGTGTGAAAAGCCCGAAGGTGGTTCTCATCGAGCAGCTGCGACCGGCGGTCGGTGGTGTCCTGTACGAGATTCCCGCCGGGCATATCGAGGAGGGGGAGTCTCCAGGGCAGGCTGCTGCCAGGGAGCTGGAGGAGGAAACAGGCTACAGGGCCGGAACGCTGGAGCCCCTGGCTGTTCGCTATACGATTCCCGGGATGTCCCCCCAGTCCATGCACTTTTTCATGGCAACGGACCTGGAGGCGGGGAAGCAGCAGCTGGATGAGTCAGAGTGTATCGTGGTTCATGAGATCGAGCTGGATTTGCTGGTCGAGGAGATCCTGGCTGGACCACCCGGCGGGCCGAGGGTGGTCGACAACAAGACCCACCTGGCCCTGCTGCACGTTGCAATGTTGAATTCCAAGGCTGGAGCAGCTGAGACGGGAGGGTTGTCATGAGCCTGCCGGTAGTAGCTATCGTCGGAAGACCCAATGTGGGCAAGTCATCTCTGCTGAACAGCTTTGCAGGTGAAAGGATCTCCATCGTTGACAGTACCCCTGGTGTTACCCGCGACAGGGTGAGCGCCCTGGTCCCCTTCCGGGATGTCGTGATGGAGATGGTGGACACGGGCGGAATCGGCATCGTCGACCAGGATGATCTGAGTGATCACATCGACAGGCAGATCACCTTCGCCCTGGAGGGAGCCAATCTCATTCTCTTCGTGGTTGATGTCCGTGATGGAATCACGCCCCTGGACCGGGCTGTTGCCACCCGCCTGCGAGAGAGATCCGAAGAGATTCCCCTTGTCATTGCTGCCAACAAGGTCGACCATCCCGGGCTCGAATCGGGCATCCATGAATTTCACCAGCTGGGTCTTGGTACCCCGCATGGAGTAAGCGCTAACGAGGGATGGGGTCGTAAGGACCTCCTTCGCGAGATCTCCGAAAAGGTCTGGCCGACCGAAGGGGTGGAGATTGAGCCTGTCATGAGGATTGCCGTGGTTGGCAGGAGAAATGTGGGCAAGTCGACCTTTGTGAACGCCCTGGCAGAAGAAGAACGGGTAATTGTCAGCGAGGTGCCCGGGACTACGCGCGATGCGGTCGATGTGCGTTTCCAGAAAGATGGGCGCGAATTCGTGGTTATAGATACCGCCGGAATTCAGCGCCGCAAGGGAATCAAGGATTCGATCGAGTTTTACAGCCAGGTTCGGACCCTGGGAGCCATCCGGCGGGCTGACGTGGTGGTTTTTCTCCTCGATGCGAGCGAAGAGGTGACCCGGGCTGACAAGAAGCTGGGTGAGACGATTTCCCATGCCCACAAGGTCTGTCTCCTGGTGGCAAACAAGTGGGACCTGGCCAAGGGCGAGGTCGCAACGGAAGCCTATGCAGATTACCTGACTGACCGGATGCCCGGAATGATCTACGCGCCGGTAGTTTTTACCACGGCTCGCGATTCAAGGAACATCCAGGCGACGATCGACATGGCCCAGCATCTCTACAAGCGGGCCTCCAAGAGGGTAGGCACAGGTGAACTGAACCGGGTGATGGCTGCCATCCTAACGCACCGTCCTCCGCCGTCTAAGAAGGGCAAGGCCGGGAAGGTTTATTACTCTACCCAGGTTGCCGTATGTCCGCCTGTTTTCGCGCTCTTCGTCAATCAGCCGAAGGCCTTCTCCAAGGACTACAAGCGTTATATTGCCAACGCGTTGAGGGAGGCGCTCGATTTCGAGGAGATCCCGATCCAGGTTCTCTTCAGGAAAAGGGAATCGCTCTACCACGATTGAACAGGGCGCCCGGTTCGCAGACTCTGCCTATGCATGCAAGTGCGGGGCAGTTACAATCTCGCGCGACAGCGGATGGACTTTCCAGGGAGGAGACGGCTGATGCCTGAGCGCATTCGTATTCTTGGTTTTGACCCGGGCACCCGCATCTCCGGCTATGGAATCATCGATGCCGTAGCCGGGGGGGAGCTCTCGGTGGTCTCCTACGGCGCGATTCGTCTCCAGCCGCCCGCCGGTAAAATATCGATCCCGCAACGGCTGCGTAATCTCTACGAGGCTCTCGATGAGATTGTCAGGGAGCATCGCCCCGGGGTGCTGGCGGTTGAGAAGATCTTCCATGGCAGGAGCTTCGACAGCGTCATGAAGGTTGGTGAGGCCAGGGGAGTCGGCCTTCTTGTCGGCTCTCTGCATAATCTTGAGATCGAGGAATACGCGGCCACCAGGGTCAAGAAGTCCGTTACCGGAAATGGCCAGGCATCGAAGTCACAGGTGCAGGCAATGATGACCCGCCTGCTGAACCTGGATGAACCCCCGCATCCTCAGGATGTGACGGATGCCTTGGCGATCGCTTTCTGTTATGCTCAGGGTCTCCGGAGTATCGACCTGTCTACAAGTTGACGCTGAGCCGCGTGGTGGCGGTGGTTACGTACGGGGAAGGGTTTTGAATTTTATTTTCCCCAGCGAAATGAACGAGGAGTGGAAATGAGTCCTGCTGAAGGAACATCTTCGATAATCAGGAAATCAGAGATACCCGCTGCCAATCTGATCCGGCGTGGGAAAGTAAGAGATCTTTACGACCTTGGAGACAGCTACCTGATCGTGGCTACCGACCGGCTCTCCGCCTTTGATGTCGTATTGCCTGACGGAATCCAGGACAAGGGCCGGATTCTAACCCAGCTCTCGTTGTTCTGGTTCGACCTGCTCGGTGTCGACCATCACCTGATTTCAGCTGATGTCGACGATCTTCCCGAAAGTTGTGCGCCGCAGGCTGAAGAGCTTCGCGGTCGTTTCATGATTGTTGAGAAGCTTGAGATCCAGCCGGTTGAGTGCATCGTTCGTGGATATCTTGCGGGTTCGGGCTGGGCTGAGTACCAGGAACATGGAACCGTCTGCAAGATCCCGCTGCCGGAAGGGCTTGTTAATTCAAGCCAGCTTCCCGAGCCTATTTTCACGCCCTCTACCAAGGCCGAAGAAGGTCATGATGAAAACGTTCCTTTCGAAACCATGGTGGAAATCCTGGGCCAGGAGCGGGCTGATGAGATGAAGCAGAAGAGCCTGGATGTCTACTTCAAGGCTGCGGAGTACGCCCGCACCCGCGGGATTATCATCGCCGATACCAAGTTTGAATGGGGAGTGCGCCCTTCAACCGGAGAGCTTGTCCTCGCCGATGAGGTCCTCACCCCCGATTCTTCAAGGTTCTGGCCTATGGATCTGTACGAGCCGGGCAAGTCACAGCCGTCTTTTGACAAGCAGTTTGTTCGCGACCACCTGTTGTCGACTGACTGGGACAAGAATCCCCCGGCGCCCAATCTTCCCGAGGAGGTTACGTCCTACACTACCTCGAAATACCGGGAGATATTCGAGTTGTTGACAGGCCAGGACTGGAGCTGAGGAGCCCCGGCTGGCTGGACAGAAAAAGAAACAAATTAGCGATCGAGGTGAGTTAGAAATGAGTAAGCAGGTTCTGATTCTGATGGGAAGTGACTCGGATCTTGGTGTCATGGCGGCAGCGCTCAAATGTCTCAAGGAGTTCGAGGTTGGCTATGAGGTGTGCGTTTGTTCCGTGCATCGTTCACCCGAGAAAGCCCTGGGGCTGGCGGCAGGTGCTCGCGAGCGGGGCTTCCGGGTCATCGTGGGGGGGGCTGGTGGCGCGGCGCATCTCGCAGGCGCCCTGGCTGCGAAGACAACCCTGCCGGTCATAGGTGTTCCCATCGAGAACGGAGCCTTGCACGGCGTCGATGCGCTCTACTCGACCGTTCAGATGCCGCCGGGGGTTCCCGTGGCGACTGTCGCGGTCAACGGGGCGCAGAATGCGGCGATCCTGGCGGTGCAGATGCTGGCGCTCTCTGATGAGCGTCTTGCAGAGGCAATGGCATCCTATAAGGAGCGCCTTGTCGAGCAGGTGGAGGCCAAGGACGCCAGGGCCCAGAAACGTCTGCAGAGCGAAGGGCTCTTATGAGTGATCGGGCATCCCGGAAAGTCCGGGACCCGGACCCGGCTGTCCCTGGTACTCTCCGCTGGGTTGGAGGCCCCGGGGGTTATCTTTCCCTGCTGGACCAGACGCTTCTGCCTGGCAGGGTGAAGTTCCTGCGCATTCGTAATTTGCAGGTGGTGGTTGATGCGATTCAGCGCCTGGCAGTGCGCGGAGCGCCGGCGATCGGGATCGCGGCGGCCTACGGTATGGTCCTGGGATTGAGAGAAGAGAAGCTCTCTACTCCCGCGGCTTTCAAGCGAAGTCTGGCGAAGGTCAGGAAGAGCCTGGCGGAGTCTCGCCCGACGGCAGTGAACCTGTTCTGGTCACTGGAGAGGATGTCTGCCCGGGCTGAGGAGCTCGCCGCCGGGAAGCTGGCTTCCCGGGATCTCCTCAAGAAGCTCCTGCAGGAGGCGCTCGAGATCCATGAAGAAGACCGGTCCTTGTGCAGGGCGATCGGAGAACATGGAGGCCGGTTGCTTCGCAGCGGCTGGAGTGTCCTGACACATTGCAATGCCGGCTCCCTGGCTACAGGGGGAATGGGTACGGCCCTTGCGGTGATCTACAGTGCAGTGCAAGGGGGGAAGAAGATCAGGGTCTATGCGGATGAGACACGGCCGCTTCTGCAGGGTGCCCGGCTGACCAGCTGGGAATTGAACGAGGCCGGTATCGAGGTTACGGTCGCCTGTGACAACGCCGCTGCTTCCCTGATGGGGAGTGGGCAGGTTCAGTGCGTGGTTGTCGGCGCAGACAGGATTGCAGCCAACGGAGATGTTGCCAACAAGATCGGTACCTATGGGGTTGCGGTACTCGCACGAGAACATGGAATCCCTTTTTATGTCGCGGCTCCCAGCACGACCTTCGACCCTCATACTCCCAGTGGAGAGGAGATCCCCATAGAGCATCGGGAAGCTGCTGAGGTTGCTGAGCCATTCGGCTTGAGGTCTATGCCCCGGGGGGTCGGCGTTTACAACCCCGCCTTCGATGTCACTCCGGCACGCTATGTGACCGGATTC
>JAYGDV010000357.1:0-10368 GCA_046582735.1 Planctomycetota bacterium | reverse complement strand
CAACCTGAACGCCCGCCTCCTGCCACGAGGGCGGGTACGCCTGACCTGGCTTTCTCCCCGGCGCCTCAGCTACCAGCGAATCCTGCGCGCCGAGGGAGATGGCGAGTTCCGCGTGATCGAAAACCGTCTTCCTGGAGACCTTCAGATCTATGTCGACCCGAATCCGGGCAACGGGATCCGCCGCTACATTGTCGAGGGAAACGGGAGCCTGAGATCAGACCCCGTCTCGATCACCGTCGGTACGCTCACGGTGCGCCACCTCACCTGTAACCAGGTTCGCAGAGAGCTGAAAATTCGCGTCACCTGGTGGCCCGGAGATGACGGGCGCCACCAGGTACGGCTGGATGGGGAGGTCGTCGAGGGGCTTGAAGACCTGGCGCCGAATCGACGGTGGGTAGTTATTGACGTTCCACAGCCGGGGCCCGAAGGAAGGAGCTACCTGGTAGAGGTTGTCGCTGCAGCCAACCCGGACGGCCCGGCCGCACGCTGCGAAACAACCGTAGAGCCCATCAACCCCCCGGCCATCAGGAACCTCGAATGTTCGCGTATGCGCGGCGAAGAGGAACGGGTCCGGCTGGACTGGGGTGGAAGCGGGAATTACGCGGCCTATGAAATCGAACGCAACGGCATCGTTGTTGCGCGCACTGATGAGACCTCCTGGATCGACGAGCTTCCACCTCTTGGAACAGAGCTGCGCTACTCCGTGGCAGGGCTCTCATCCCGCGGGCAACCAGGGCCCGCCAGCTTCTGTACACATGAATTCGAGCCGCCTCCCCAGGTAGGACTGTCCGGCCAGGTAGTTTTTGATGACAGCGAAACGACGCCGCTTGGGCGCGGCGCCGTGCTTGTCTTTCTACCAGGGGAGGACGAGGCCATCGCTCGAGCGGCCGTCGACGAGGAGGGTCGATTCAGGATCTCGACCGAGGAGCTGGGAGAAGGTGTCGAGCCCCCCTTTGACCTCGAGTACAGGGCCCCCTTCCTTGATCATATCCGACTCGGCCTTCTCGACACTTTCGAGGCTCGCGGAAACCAGCAAGGCCCCCAGCCGCAACGGCTCCTGAGTGCATTCTCAAGCGCCACAGCCGCCGGAGACGGCATCCAGCTCCGCGTCCCCCTTCCTGTTATTGCTATTTCTCCTGAAAGAAGCGGCATCAGGCGCTGGCAGGCGCTGCATGATCATTTCCGGGACACCAGCGAAGGGCTCTTGATTCCTGTTGCCGCCACCGGCGGCATCGTCAGGGGAAGCCTCAACCTCATCGGCGAGATCGAGAATGTCCGTGGCTATTTCCTGCGGCAGTTCGGCAGCAGCCCGCGCCAGGTCGACATGGTCGCCTATGGCTTTGCAGGCCTTTCAGCCCGCCTCTACGGCCACACCTCCTCTGTCTTCGAGCTCAGGCGGCTCATCCTGCTCGGCACACCGAATCACGGCACCCCCAGGGCACTGGTGGAGACCCGCTCAGACGTTGGAGCCCGCCCCAGCCCGGGTGGAATCCAGGCCCCCGAAGAGCTCGGGTACAAGGCCGCCGATGAACAGACCTCGCGCTTCCTGGAGCTCTACAACGAACGCATCACCCACTCACGCGCAACGACACTCTACCTCCTGGCCGGCTCCGGCGGACGCAGCGAGCTTGACGAGGTGCTCGACTGTACCGCTCACGATGGCCGCGTCTGCCTTGACAGCGCCCTGGGGCGAAGCCTGGACCAGGGAATCTTCACCAACCCGAAGCGGTTCATACTTTCTTCGGACCATCACAGCCTGGGGCGCGATGCGGAGTCCCTGGAGCTGCTGGCCTCTCGCCTGGGACTGGGGCGGGTCCTGGCCGATGAAGAGGAGGAAGCTGCGGGAGACGCCGGGCAGGGCGGAGGAGCCGGGGGAGGTGGATCTTCCATGGCCCTGGGAAAGGTCGGGCAGGGTGAAATTGTCCCCGGTGGTGGACGCCAGATCCCCTTTGCCTCAGACACCTCCGGCTCCATCATCATCATCCTGAACTCCGAGGACAAGGGGCCCCTCGAGTTCCGGCTCAGAACGCCCAGCATGGGTCCCGAGGAGCAGGAAATCACCGGCGAAAACGCCGCGGAATACGGCTTTATCTATGAGTCCTACAACGATGGCGAGGGCACCAACGTCCAGTTCTTCAAGACCGGCGCCGGCGAGCTCGGCACCTATATCGGCAAGATCAGCAACCCGGGCAACAATCCCGCCATCAGGTACACCGTCGAATTCTACCTCGAGCATGCCGCCTATCTCAGCAGCGAGCTCGATGGTTACGACATCCCCCTGGGCTCCACCCCCCTGCTGACGACTCACATCGAGAATCCTGAGCTCCTGGGCGATGGGCTCGAAATCGGCCAGGGCGCCCGGCTGTTCTACCCGGACGGAAGCCTCGCGCTCATCGAGCTCAACGACGAGGGCGAGGGCGGAGATGCCGCCGCCGGTGACGGAATCTATTCCTCGGCGCTGCCCGAAAGCACCCAGCCGGGGTACTACATCCTGGAAATCGAGGCGAGCAGCGCCGATGGAGTGTCCTTCCAGAGAGCCGGCACCCTGCAATTCCTGGTGCGCTCTGACCTTGCTACCCTGGGCAATGACTACACCTCCGGAACCGACGATGTCGGAGCGCAGGGTAATGGCGGAGGCGCCGGGAACGGCACGCGCAAAGACAACCTCTGGGTGCAGGGCGCCCTCGAGGCGAACCGGGGAGGAGACCTGGTGGTGCTTGGAACCCTGGTCGACCTCGATGGCAACACCATCACCCAGGGAGGCTCCCTTTATTCCCTCGAATCAGCTGACGCCGGGGTTGAATTCCAGCTCAACTTCGACGGCTACGAAATCTTCGGCTCGCAGGCCGATGGGCCCTACCGGCTTACAAACGTTGAGATCATCGACGCGGGCATCGGCTTTATCCGTGCCGACCTGGCCGACGATGTCCACACCACCGACGAGTACGACTGGAGCGAGTTCTCCCTCAGCGGAGGCCTGCTCTTCCTGCGCGGGGACGCCAACAACGACCATGCGGTCGACATCAGCGACTCGATCAATCTGCTGACTCATCTCTTTGTCGACTCCGACACCCCCCTGACCTGTCTTGACGCTGCCGATGCGAATGCGGACGGAACCATCGACCTCAGCGATGCGATCAGCATCTTCAGCTACCTCTTCCTCGGCCAGGGCGGCATCCCCCTGCCCTATCCTGAATGCGGCCAGAAAGAGAACCTCGGCTGCGACTACTACCCCTATTGCCGCTGACAGTTCAGGCCAGGAGGTCGTGGCGAACTTCGCCGAAAACATCCGTCAGGCGGTAATCACGCCCCTGGAAACGGTAATCCAGGTGCTCATGATCGAAACCAAGCAGATGCAGGATCGTTGCCTGGAGATCGTGCACGTGGACCGGGTTCTCCGCGACACGGAAGCCGAGGTCATCGCTTTCTCCGTAGGAGATGCCCCCCTTGAGCCCGCCGCCTGCCATGAACATCGAATAGCAATCCGGATAATGGTCACGGCCGAGCACCTTGCCTTTTGATGTGCGCCCCTCCCTGAAGGGAGTCCTGCCGAATTCTCCGCTGAAGACCACCAGGGTCGAGTCGAGCAGGCCGCGTCTCTTGAGGTCGCTCAGCAGGGCGGCGACAGCCTGGTCGGTGCCGCTGCACTTGCGCGTCAGGCCATCGCGGATATCTTCCCGCGGATTCGTTCCGTGAAAATCCCAACCCCAGTCAAAGAGCTGAACAAAACGCACGCCACGCTCAACAAGGCGCCTTGCCAGGAGACAGTTGTTGGCAAAACTGGCGGCGCCTGGCTTGGCACCGTACTCCTCGATAACCTTCGGCCCCTCCTTCGCGATATCCATCGCCTCGGGAGCAGACATCTGCATCTTGAAGACCAGCTCGTATTGGGAAATCCTGGTTCGCGTCTCGGGATGGCCGAGCGCGCCCAGTTGGATCTCGTTGAGGCCGCGAATCGCGTCGAGACTGGATCGTCTCAGGTCGCGGCTCATCCCCGGCGGATCGGAGAGGTAGAGAACCGGGTCTCCCTTGGAACGGCACTGCACCCCCTGGTAGACCGAGGGCAGGAAGCCGCTTCCCCAGGCCGTCTTGCCGGCACTGGGGTTGGAGCCGCCGGAGACCAGGACGATGAAACCCGGCAGGTCGCGGCTCTCTGAGCCAAGGCCATAGGTTACCCACGACCCCATCGATGGCCGCCCCATACGTGGCGAGCCGGTGTAGAGCATCAGCTGGGCGGGAGCGTGGTTGAATTGCTCGGTATGCAGTGACTTGATCACGGTGAGGTCATCGGCAAGCTGTGAAAGCTTCGGCAGGGCATCGGACATCCAGATGCCGCTCTCTCCATGGCGCTTGAACTGCCTTGGCGTCCCCAGGAGCTTCGGCACTCCGGAGGTAAAGGCGAAGCGCCGGCCCTCGAGGTATTCCTTGGGGCAGGGCTCGCCATTGTGCTTCACCAGCTCCGGCTTGTAGTCAAAGAGATCGAGATGCGGAGGAGAGCCTGCCATATGGAGGAAGATCACGTTCTTCACCGAGGGCGCAAAATGAGGATCCCGGGCTGCAAGCGGCTCTCCAGCCCTCCCCTCGGCGGCACCTCCATCCTCTGCTGACAGGGATGCAAGGGCCATCGCCCCGAGACCCATGGAGCAATCGCGCACAAAGTGACGGCGGGTCAGGGCGAAGGCATCGCCCCGGGTCTGCTGGCTGGTAAGTGGATCAATCATGGTCTTGCTATTGTCTCATCAAGATTCAGGAGAACATTGCCAACCACGGCCCAGGCCGCCAGGTCAGCCATCTCAACCCCCTCGGGCGCCTTGCCGAGATAAGAGGTTGCCATCTTCTTTGCCTCCCCGGGACTTGCAGCGAACAACCTGCTGCTGTCCTTAAAAAGCTTCACGAGGAGACCCTTTTCTTTTTCTGCGGGAGAACGGGCGAGGACCAGGCGGAAGCCGTAACCCACCCTCTCGCCGGGGGTGGAGCCACCCTCTGTCGCAATTCGCCCCGCGAGCGCCTGCGCAGCCTCGACGTAGACCGGGTCGTTCAAGGTCACGAGCGCCTGCAGGGGCGTGTTGGTGCTGATCCGGCGGATCGTACAGAACTCACGGCTCGGCGCGTCGAAGGTGACCATGGAAGGATAAGGCGACGTCCGGCGCCACTTGGTGTAGAGCCCCCGGCGGTACTTATCGGTGCCGCTGCTGGTTTTCCAGTCGGTCGAGCCGCCAAAGGCCGCGTTATTACCGAGGGCCGGCTGGGGAGGACGGACCGAGGGTCCGAACATGGTCCTGTCCAGCAACCCGCTCACCGCCAGCGCCTGGTCCCTGATCATCTCGGCCGACAGCCGCAGGCGCGGCCCCCGGGCGAGCAGGCGGTTGCGAGGATCCCGGCGGGCAAGCTCATCGGTCACCCGGGAGGACTGCCGGTAGGCCGCCGAGGTCACTATGAATTTCAGCAGCTGGCGAATGTTCCACTTCTCGCGCACCAGTAAGAGGGCGAGATGGTCGAGGAGGGCCCTGTGAGAGGGCTTCGCACCCTGGATTCCGAAATCCTCGCTGGTCTCCACCAGCCCGATCCCGAAGAGTTGCTCCCAGTAGCGGTTGGCGATGACCCGCGCCGTCAGCGGGTTGGAGCTGTCCATGATCCAGCGAGCCACCCCCAGGCGGTCCGGCTTGCTGCCTTCGGGCAGGGGAGGAAAGACCGAGGGGGTTCCGGGCTGAACCTCGCGGCCTTTCTGTTTGAAGTTACCCCGCATATGGATATTCGTCTTGCGGTGGCGCTTGGCCGGGAGCTCTACCATGACAGGGGTGGTCGTCGTCTTCAGGGCGGCGATCTTTTTCTTCAGCCCTGCGATTCTGGCGGCCTCGGGTGAGGCGGCGGCGCTGCCTGAATAAGCGAGAATCTCTTTTTTCTGTGCAGCGCTGAGCTTCGCACCGCTTTCGGGAACCTTGAGCTCACTGCTGGGCCCGGGGGCGGTCGCCTGCCGGTAGACAAACAGGGGCTTGCGTTCGGCATCCAGCAGGGCGACCCGGAAACCGGCGAGCCGACTGCCCACTCCTCCATCGGTGCGATTCCAGAGCACCACCTTGTCGATGGCAGAGGCAGAGCCGAGGTCCACCTCCCACCAGGGATCCTGGTCATCGCTGGTATGGGTGGTCGACTTAGCCGTGTTGAAATCACCGTTGGTGTTGCCATCGATGGCGAGGGCTGGCGGACCATTGAAGGCTGTGCTCGACTGCCGGGCACTACCCTTGACCGCTATGTTCGTGCCGCCGCTGAAGACCTGAACCTCGGCCAGGGAAAGCCAGCCCTTCTTCCCGGGAATTCCAACACGAACGAAGCGTGGCCGGATCGGGCCCTTGCCGATCTCCACCTTGCCGGCAGACGCGGTTTCGAGGCGCTGCTTTTCAAGGGCCGCGATCTCTTTCTCATACGCAACGCGCTGGAGTCTCTGGGCCTCTGAGGCCACCTTGAGGGTCGGGCTCTCATTGCCCCGGTCCGCATCCTCGCTCTGGTTCCAGACGGCAAAAAACCTGTAGTACTCTTCCTGTGAGACAGGGTCGTATTTGTGGCTATGGCATTGGGCGCAGCCGAAGGTCATTCCCATCCAGACCTGCATCGTCGTGTTGACTCGATCGACCACCGCGGCCACGCGGAACTCCTCATCGTCGGTACCGCCCTCGGAGTTGGTCATGGTGTTGCGATGAAAACCCGTGGCGATCCTCTGCGATTCGGTTGCGTTCGGAAGCATATCCCCAGCCAGCTGCTCGATCGTGAACTGGTCAAAAGGCAGGTTGTCGTTGATAGCCCCGATCACCCAGTCCCGCCAGGCCCAGATCGTACGCTCGGGATCCTGGGCGTAGCCGGCGGAATCGGCGTAGCGGGCGAGGTCAAGCCAGACACGCGCCCAGCGCTCCCCGTAGGCCTTCGAGGTGAGCAGGCGGTCGACCAGGGCCTCGTAAGCTCCGGCGCTCTTGTCATTGACAAAGGCTTCAACCTCCTCGATGGTCGGCGGCAGCCCGGTGAGATCAAGCGCCAGCCGGCGGATGATCGTGTGGCGGTCGGCCTCGGGAGCCGGCTTCAGGCCCTCCTGGTCAAGCCGCAGAAGAACGAAATTGTCGATCGCATTACGCACCCAGCCCGGATCGGAGACCTTCCCCGGCTTCACCATCGCCGGAGGCTCAAAGGCCCAGTGCTTCCCGGCATCCAGATCTTCGCCCGCCAGCTCATCCGGCCACTCAAGACCCTGGTCAATCCAGGCACGCAAGATTCCGATTTCCGGGGCGGAAAGCTTTTTTTTACGGCCGGGCGGCATGGTCTTTTCGGGATCCAGGCCCGCAACAAGGTGGATCAGCAGGCTTTCGGCGCTCTTGCCCGGCCGAAGAGCCTTGCCGGATTCACCTCCCCGCAGGGCGGTGGACTTTCGGTCCAGCCTGAAATCTCCTTTGTGCTTAACCCCCTTATGGCAACTGTAGCAGGAGCGCTCGAGAATCGGCAATACATCCGTCTCGTAGCCCACCTTTCGCTCGGCAGCGGCAGGCAGGGCCTTGTCACCCTCCAGCGCCAGGGCCGGACCTGCCACCAGGAGGCCGATGCAGAAGTATAGATATTTCTTTTGGGGCATGATGGGCGATCTCTCCAAGGCTGCGCCACGAGCTACTGCGTGACACCTGCAGACCATCTTACTCTTTGAGCCCGACAGCTATAAAGATCTTTTGGCTGTCCCGGCAGAAGTCTTTGCCGGACAGGTTTATTGACCGCGCTCGATATCTTCCTCGATCTTCCTGATCGCCTTCGTGGCGATGTCTCGCAGGGTCCTGCTCCGGGTCCGGGTTGCCTTCCTGAGATCCGCCAGCGCATCCCGGGCGTCCTTTCCAAGCTTACCGAGGCAATCACAGGCAAAGCCTCTCACGTAGCGGTCCTCATGACCCAGCGCGCGCCTGAGAAGAGAAACATCCCTGGGCTGGATCTTTTTAAGGGCGGCGAACCCCATGGCGCGGGTGTATTCATTGCCGAGAAGCCCGAAAACAGCCTCTGCCGCTCCTTGTGCCGCGGGACCGATCTCGCCGACTGATTCCACCGCCGCGCGCCTGACATCCGGATTGTCATCCCTGACTGCCGCAGCCAGCGCAGCCACTGCACCGCCAGGGTCCGGACGACAGCTCACCAGTGCCCGCGCACTCGCCATACGAATCTTCACGGGAGCCTTCTTCAGCATCGAGACCAGGGCGTCCTGGACGGCACGGGCTTTCGGCGCAGTCCTCGAGAGCGCTTCGATCGTTGCGAGGCGGAGATTCTCCGGCTCATCGCCCGAAACGGCCAGCGCCAGCAGCGGACCCATCGAATCCTCAACTCCGCCTGAAAACCCGCCCAGCGCCTCAACAGCCGCCAGGCGTACAGCCGGGTCTTTCTGCCCCAGGAGCGCCAGCAGAGCATCCACCAGCTCCCTGCCGCTGCCCCCCAGGGCTCCCAGTGCACGGGCCGCCAGGGCGCGAACTAAAGGGTCCGCATCCTTGAGCGCCGCCTGCAGGCCGGGGCGCGCCTCAGCGGCAGCCGCCCCCACCTCTGCCAGCGAAGAAGCCGCCGCCCGGCGAATCTCAACTGAGCTGTCAGAAAGCGACTTCTTAAGGACCGGCACGAGCCGGGCCAGCTGATCTTTGTCCATTTTACCGGCAGCAGATACCGCCGCTGCCCGGACTTTTTCATCCGGGTCTTCAACCAGGGCGAGAAGGGAATCCGTGTAATTTTTTGCCGGGATGCCGAGGGCCGCCAGCGATCCGATCGCGGCCGCCCGCAGGCGCGGATCTTTATCTTTCAATGCCTCCAGCAGCTCGGGCGTTGCAACTCGCCCGGCCTCTCCCCCCTCGCCAAGCGCCACGGCGGCGCCAAGTCGTGCCAGGGTGGGGCCACTCGCCAGGGCCTTGCGCAAAACTCCTGCCGATGACGGCGCCGTAAAGCCCAGGACGCGTCGCAAACGTGGAAACTCTTCCGCCCCCTGCGGGCCGGTGAGGCGTTTCAGCGCCAGGGCGGCAGTCTCTTCTGCAAAAGCCGCCAGGGCACGAGCCAGCGGGGTGGCAGCGGAGAGCTCCTCAATACTCACAGCGGCATCCAGCAGGCCTGGCAGGACGGCCCGGGCCCGGCTTCCCAGCCTCTCTGCCACCAGGGCAACGGCCTGGACCGTTGCTTCCCCTCCACCTTCAAGGAGCTTCGCCAGTTCCCGGGTGACATCAGAGGGTTTCTGCCGCGAGAGCGCCTGGACGGCTGCGCTTCTGACCGAAACCTCGGAATCCTCCAGCCTCCCCATCAGCAACGGCACCAGTTTCCCGGCTCCCATACCCGCCTTGCTGATGGCAGAGACCGCGCCGGCGCGTACCCCCGGGTCCTTGTCAGCGAGCGCCGCCGCCAGGGCTGCCACAGCGGACTTTGCCCCGGGGCCCATCAGGCTGAGTGCCCGGGAAGCGCCGCGGCGGACCAGCACATTCTCGCTCCTGAGCGCCTCAGCCAACCGGGGCGCCACCGGCGCGCCGTAGCTGCCGAGGGCCTCGCTGGCATTGCGCCGCACAGCGTTATCATCATCGCCAAGGACCTCGACAAGCTTCTCAACCGCCTCGGCCGGAGCGGGCCTCACCCATGAAAGGGCACGGGCCGCAGCGGCACGAGCCTGTGAAGAGCTGGAGCCCAGCACCTCGACGAGCGCCGGAACCGCCGGCGTGCCGATCCGACCCAGGGCATACGCCGAGCGGTAGCTGACCTGGCGGTCGCGGGATTTCAGGTTGTTGACCAACCCCGCAACGGCAGGAGCCGCCGCCGGCCCGATTCCCGCAAGCGCCTGGGCAACCTGGAACAGCACCTGCTGGTCACGGTCACCAAGGGCCTTGACGAGGGCGCCAAGGGCCGGCTCCGCCTTTGGTCCAAGCCGCGTAAGCTCGAAAGCAGCCTGCCTCCGGGTCTCCTTGCTGGAGCTGCCGAGGCGCTCAGCAAGTTTTTCTATACCAGCGTCCTGGGCTGCGGCAACGGCCCCGGAGGCAAAGGCCAGCAGGAGAAAAAATACTCTCAGGGGGGCATTCAGCATAGCTGGTGGGACACTCTTTGCCCGCAGAACTAAGGCTCAACCAGGGACCCCGGGCAGGCGGATCTCAGGTGCTGAGGTAGCGAAGCGGGCCGGTGGAATCGCCGAAGGAGTCAACCGAAGCCCCCGCACGCTCGAGCATGGAAACGAAAAGGTTGCAGGCCGGCGTTTCGCGCTCGTAGACGATGTGGCGCCCGGTATCAACCGAGCCACCACCCCTGCCGGCGAGCAGGAGAGGAAGATTCTCGTTGTTGTGGCGGTTGCCATCACTGATCCCGCTGCCATAAAGGACCATGCAGTTATCAAGC